>JAZOAA010000149.1:0-12601 GCA_045595265.1 Eubacteriales bacterium | reverse complement strand
ACCTTGAGGTAGCGGCATTTGACTGGTCGTTCCTCGGTGAGAACGCAAACGAGTACGTAGATCAGATACTTGCGAAGGTAAGCGAGCTTATGGCAGAGAACGGTGTAGACCTTGGAGCAATGTCCTCTAAGATAGAAAATCTCATTGAGGCAGTAGCATACTACTATACCGTAAGAGTAGCATACTATCCCGTAGTAGTAAACGAGATACACAAGGTTAATCCCGATGCGCTCGTAGTTCTCGTAGGAGCATACAACGACCTTGCAGGCTGTGCTATCGAGCTTGACGGCACTACCGTTGCAATCGGCGAGTACCTTCAGTATATAATCGACGCGCTTAACGTTGAGTCCTTCATTATGGCAGCGCTTGACGATAAGGCAGTATACGTAGACATCGACGGCGTAGAAACCGAGCTTGACGGAGCTACGAAGATCGAAGAGATGCTTGAGTACCTTGTAGGTAACGAGCCTACCGAGGCAGGACACGACTATATAGCAGCGCAGATACTCAGAGCTATAAACGTTGAGATTTGCGCAGACGGCGAGCACGTATATGACAACGCGTGCGATGCATACTGTAACGTATGCGGAGCAAGAAGAGAAGTAGACGGACACGTATACTCCAGCATCTGTGACGAGGATTGTAACGTCTGCGGCGCGCACAATGATGACGCGGCAGCGCACACCTACTACAATGCGTGTGATGCAGACTGTAACGTATGTGGCAAGACCAGAGAGGTTGGAGCACACGAGTACACGGCAGACTGTGACGCATACTGTAACATCTGCGGAGCTAAGAGAGATGCGGCAGAACACGCATGGGGCGAGTGGGTAGTAGAGAAGGAATCTACCACGACCTTCATGGGCAAGAAGGTTCGTACTTGTGCAAAGTGCGGAGCTAGCGAATTTGAGCTTATCCCCGTAATAGCAGAGGCTGCAGAGGCAGAGGGACTTTCTACCGGTGCTGTGGTTGCGATAGTAACCGTACCTTCGGTATTCGGTCTCGGACTTGGCGGCCTTGCAATCTACTGGTTCGCTTATAAGAAGAAGAGCTTCTCCGACCTTAAAAACGTCATTATGGCTCTCTTTAAGAAGGCATAATTAAAAAATAAAACAAATATAAAGAGCAACCGCACTATGCGGTTGCTCTTTTCTTATTTATCTATCTCTATACCAAAAAGCTTAGAGAGTATCGGTCGCAGGGCCTTTGGAGAGCGAAGAACTATTATTTTCATGTAAATCAAAGCTTCCTTTCGTATTAGGCCGTATGTATAGGCCTAATATAGTATACGCGCCATTTTATAAAGGGTGATATCACAGCTTTGATATTTTCATAACGACAACGCTCATATCGTCAGTAGAAACCTCGCGCCCTTTTGCGCCATCAAGTATTTGCGCGGCAAAGCCTGAGAGCGTTTTTGGGGAAGCGCTTGCCAAAAGCTCAATGAGCCACGGCGCGTCCTCTACCATCTCCATTATTCCGTCCGAAAGCATTATTATGTAGTCGCCGTCCTTTATTTCCACTCTGATGCGTTCGGAGTCTATACTTTTCAAGAGGCCGATGGGCGCTGTTTGAGAGCGTATGCGGAAAAGCGAATTTCCACGTTTAACAAACGAGGGTGCGGCGCCGCTTTTTATGAACGTTGCTTCTCCGGACAGAAGGTCAACCTCAAACAGATCAACCGTTGCGGAACATTCCTCACCGCCGCGCCTGATAGCGTGGTTGAGCATATGTATTACGGTTTCTTTAGCACCGGCGAAGTCGAGGGCACGGATAAGAAAGTTTGATACGAATTTCGATGTTTTTTCGGCAACCTCACCGCTTCCCATTCCGTCGGAAATCAGAGAGTAGAAGAAGTCATCGGCAGACTCAAAGCAGCAAACGGTATCACCCGATGCCTCACCCTCTTTTGCAGGGGAGGACGCGCACGCATATTCTATCGCGTAAGCTCTCTTTATATCACATTCCATAAGAGCCATTTTGCCCTTTCTGAAGTATTCCGGAGGGCAAAGACGAACGCCGAGAGCCTTCTCAAGTTCTTTGTTGAGCTGAGGAGAGGCGATTTTTTCACCGGACTCGTCCTCGGCCGCCAGAATAATATGTTTTCGTCTGTCGCCGAACACTCTGATTATTCCGCCTTCAAGCCCCGCGTTGTTTATCACTTCCGTCAGCACTCCCGTTACTGATGAGTTTACCGCTCGCTCGGATGAGTCAAGGCGTCGTGCGTCGTTTATCAGCTTGCTGATTAGTGAATATTCCTCGGAAACTATTCCCGAATCCATATATTTAAGATTCTTTTCTTCTCTTTTTGCCACCTCTTCGTTTATGCTGGCGGCAACTGCTTCTGCCTTCTGACAGAACTCGGTGTCGGTGTTGACGTCCTCAGGACATATCTTTTGCCCATTCATCAATTTTTTTGTAATGTTTTCAGAATTCTTTAAGCACGGACGAATGTTTTCAACCATACAGAATTTAAGTCCCGTGCAGTTTTTGCAATGTCTGTCAGCGGTAGCAAGCACGATGGATTTATATTCCTCGGCAGACGGAGCCGTTTCTTTTTCTGCAAAATCTCTTACGACCGAGGATAGCGAGGTAAGTGAGTCCTCTAAAAGATTAAGGCTTCTGGAATATTTATTTTGATAAGCGAGAGCGACGGTTCCTACCATGTCCTCGGCGCTTATCTGACACTCTTCCTCTTCTTCCGCCTCTTGCGGAACACTTGCTCCTTTAAGTAACGGTATTGCCAGCGCCGCGCCGATTAAGTACTCGGGTACGGTAGTTAAAAGTCCGCTCATTCCCGACACATACGAGCCCCAGAGTGCTGCGGCAGCTCCTCCGCCAATTACCGCTAAAGGAGCGCTGATTCCGAACAGGACGCCCGCGGTTAAGCCTAACAGTGCAAATGAAACCGAAAAGACACCGCCTATGCCGAGAGATGCGACGAAGCCGAGTGCGGCGGCTCGCAGAGCGCCGAATTTTTTAGCTGCCAGAAGAGTAGAGAAGGCTACGAAAACATAAGAAACGGAAATTCCGAAATATACCAGCTCGTTAAGCGAGAGCGCGATGAAAAAGCAAAGCACGGAGCAGGATATTTGGAAAAATACTATATTGAATTTTTCTTTATCGGATTTGCGCTTTGCATAAAGCAGATTTTCTTTTGACGATATTACTGAGCGCAAATTCATCTGCTTTCCGAAAAGGCCCGATAGCGCAAAGGTAGCAAGGGGCGACAAAGTTATCATCGCTATGCCGAAAAACAGAGTTGTGGTCGTAAGACCTCGTGTTAAGACCTCGGAAAGAGCAAAAATAAATCCACCTATGACCGCAAACGACATTCGGAGCAAAAGCGACTCGCCGAACAGCGAGGAGGAGTCCTTACCGGCAGAAATAATCAATCGAAGGATTACTATTACTCCGTATACCGCGGCATAGACTATACCGCCTGAGCCTAGTGTAAGAGCGCCCAAAGCAGAGCCTAAGGCTGCGAAGAATACCCCTTCCGGCAAAAGTGATACAAAGGCGATGCCGAGCGGATATGCTCCAAACATCAAATGACATCTTGACAAAATCAAGCCGACGGCAAAATAGAAGAGATCGTATAGCCACAATTTCCCACCGTAGTCCTCCTGCTTGCCGATACCAAAGATTGAGAATAGACCGGTGCGCTTACCTTTTACCGCGTCTTCTGTTTTTTCTTTTAGCTTGTCCATAAAAATCACCTTTCTTGAAAAGTTTTTATTACATTATAATATTTTTTTCGTAAGAAAAATGTCAAAACAAGCTTGTCGAAAAAGGCATATGCAAAGCAAAGTTTGCAAAAAAGAGCAGAACTCCCGACAAATCTTGTAGGATTTCTGCTCTTTGTGCATTTTTTTGCGATATGTTTTTGTAATAAATCAGTTCTTCAAGGAATGAATAGGCGCGGGGATTCTGCCGCCGCGGTCAATGAAGGCTTGGCACGATTCCTTTTTAAGCGGCATTATAGGGGCATAGCCGAGAAGTCCTCCGAACTCTGCCGACTCGCCAACGCCTTTACCCCATACGGGAATAACTCTGACGGCGGTCGTTTTGTTATTGACGACACCGATGGAAATCTCATCGGCAATGATGCCGGAAATGGTTGATGCGGGGGTATCTCCCGGGATAGCTATCATATCAAGGCCTACGGAGCAAACCGCGGTCATAGCCTCAAGCTTTTCAAGCGTGAGAGTGCCTATTTCAGCCGCTTCTATCATGCCTCTGTCCTCGGATACGGGGATAAACGCACCCGACAGACCTCCGACGTGGCTTGATGCCATAACTCCGCCTTTTTTAACAGCATCGTTAAGAAGAGCAAGAGCTGCCGTTGTTCCGTGAGTTCCGCAGCGCTCAAGACCCATGTTTTCAAGTATTTCAGCAACAGAGTCGCCTGCCGCGGGTGTGGGAGCAAGGGAAAGGTCAACTATACCGTATGGCGTATTAAGCCTTCTTGCAGCCTCTGCCGCGATAAGCTGACCGACTCTCGTTATCTTAAAGGCTATTTTCTTTATAGTATCTGCAAGGGCGGAGAAGTCGCACTGTCCTGCTTCCTTGATGGCAACGGCAACGACACCGGGGCCGCTGACACCAACGTTTATAACCCTGTCAGGCTCCCCTATTCCGTGCACGGCTCCTGCCATGAAGGGATTGTCCTCGGGAATGTTGGAGAAAACGACGAGCTTTGCGCAGCCTATCGAGTCCTTATCACGCGTGAGATATGCGGTTTCCTTAATGATTTCGCCCATGCGCTTCACTGCGTCCATGTTTATGCCAGCCTTCGTTGTCGCAACGTTGATTGATGAGCATACGCGAGTCGTTTCGGTAAGCGCCTCGGGAATGGATTCTATTAAGCTTTTAGCTCCGAGTATAGCGCCCTTTTGCACGTGGGCAGAGTATCCGCCGATAAAGTTTACACCAAGCTCCACCGCCGCGCGCTCAAGCGTCTTCGCCAAGCGGACAAAGCCGTCGGGAGAGAGCCCTGCACCAATATATGATATTGGCGTTACGGAAATTCTCTTATTAACGATTGGAATACCGTATGTTCTCTCGAGGTCCTCGCATACTGACACAAGGTCCTTTGCAGACGAGGTGATTTTGTCATATATTTTTTGTTCAAGACGCGAAGGGTCGTCGGATATGCAGTCAAAGAGAGAAATTCCCATAGTGACCGTTCTTATATCCAGATTTTCCTCGCGTATCATGCGTATAGTTTCAAGAATATCCTGTGTATTAAGCATTTTTTATCTTCCTTATTATATCTTATGCATGGTATTGAAAATGTCCTCGTGCATAACTCTTATATCAACTCCCGCAGCCTCGCCCGCCTTTTTCATCTCTGCGGTAAATGCGGCAAAGTCAACCGTAAGCCCATCAAGCTCACATAGCATAATCATTGCAAAATATTCCTTCATAACGGTCTGGCTTATATCAACTATATTAACGCCGTACTTTGCGCACTCTGCGCTCGCCATAGCGATAATACCAACCTTGTCCTTTCCCGTAACGGTTACAACAGCCTTCATTGAAAAAACCTCTTTTCCTTGAGTGATGTTAGTATTTTATCATACTTTTTGTTCGTTTACAATAGTTTTAATTAAAATGTTGAATTTTTGTGCGTTTTATGATAAAATGTAAATGCACTGAAAAATCAAACGGAAGGAGCGCTCAATATGCCTGACGGTCTTGTAATAATCAATAAAGAAGCCGGAGCATCGTCGCAGGCGGTGGTAAACCGAGTCAAACGCATTTTCGGAGTAAAAAAAGCGGGACATACCGGAACTCTCGACCCTATGGCAACGGGAGTTTTGCCCGTTCTTCTCGACAGAGGAGTTAAGGCAAGCGACTTTATGCTTACCTCCGATAAATATTACTCCGCAACGCTCCTGCTCGGTCAAACTACCGATACCGAGGACGTAACGGGAAACGTGCTCAGCTCAACCGACGCTATCCCGAAGGAAGAGGACGTTTTGCGGGTGGCGGGTTCTTTTGTCGGTAAATATGTGCAGACTCCCCCAATGTACTCCGCACTCAAGGTGGATGGAAAAAAGCTTTGCGACCTTGCAAGAGAGGGCATAACTGTTGAGCGCGAGCCGAGGGAGCTTACGATACACAGTCTTGACGTGAAAAGAATTAACGCCAGAGAATATTCGCTCGACGTTCACTGCTCCAAGGGAACTTACATAAGAACGCTGTGCGCCGATATCGGCAAGGCTCTGGGGGGCGGAGGCTGCATGAAAACGCTGTGCCGCACGTGTGCATCGGGATTTACTATTTCAGAGGCGTACACGCTCTCCGAGCTGGAAGCTATGAGCGAAGCCGAGAGGGCTGATGTTATTTTGCCCGTCGAGCGCGTGTTTGAAAAATATCCCAAGGTCACGCTCCCACCCTTCTTTGCTCGCCTTGCTCATCACGGTCTTGAAATTTATCTTAGGAAAATCGGCGCGGACTTAAAGCTCGGCGAAGTAGTCAGACTCTACGACTCGGAGGGATTCTTTGCCGTCGGCGAGGTGCGTGAGTACGAAGAGGGCGCGGCGATAAAGCCGATAAGGCAGTTCTGATCAAAATATTATATCTTAAGGAGAGTATGATGCTCGAAAAAATTAAGGAAATATTACATAGACTTTTGCCGGATGCGGATATTGATGCCATAACACCAGAAACCAAGCTCGTAGATGACCTTGGCTTTGATTCACTGACGATGATGGCGATGTCTATGGAGCTTGAGGAATCTCTGGGCTTCAGATTTGAAGAGCAGGTAGTGTTTATTAGCGTGGGTGACGTTATAAAATATCTTGACACGGTGGTGAAATAAGTGCTGATAAAAGGACTTCAAAAATTAACGCTTCTTGATTTTCCTGAAAAAATCGCCTGTACGGTATTTCTTGGCGGTTGTAATTTCAGATGTCCGTACTGTCATAATGCATCCTTGGTAATTCCCGAAAAATTCGGAGAAGATATATCAGAGGACGAGTTCTTTGGATTTCTCGAGATGCGCCGCGGAAGGCTCGAGGGCGTTTGTATCAGCGGAGGAGAGCCGACACTGCATAAAGAACTTCCGTCGTTTATAGAAAAGATAAAAACCTATATGCCATCGGTAAAGCTTGACACAAACGGAACAAACCCCGATATGCTAGAGGAGCTGATAGAGGGCGGGCTTGTTGACTACGTAGCTATGGATATCAAAAATTCAAGAGAAAAATATCCCATGACAGTAGGCAAAGCCGATTTTGATATATCCTCGGTGGAGAGAAGTGCCGAGATTTTGATGAGAGGGAAGATACCCTTCGAGTTCAGAACCACGGTTGTCAAAGAGCTGCACACGGCTAAGGATATCGAGAGTGTCGGACGCTGGCTCTCGGGAAACGAGAAATTCTATCTCCAGACCTTTAAGGACTCGGGTGATCTTATATCTTTCGATATGAGTGCGTATTCTGACGGGGAGATGAGAGAGCTGACACGAATTCTAAAAAGGCATATACCGAGTGCCGAGTGGCGCGGCTGATGTTTCATAAAAGGGTGATGCAAGATGACGGAGAACGCTATTTGCATCGCTCTTTTTTATTTTTTCATAAAAAATAATGTCGAAAAGAGTGGGCTTTAGGTTAATTTGGGGCAGAAATAATGGCTTTTTCAATTTTTTGTCCTAGTTGCACAAAGAATGTGTGCATTTACTAGATATTGTAGATGAAAATCGAAAAATATCAATATTTGGTGTTTTTTGTGTTGACAAACACTATGTTTTGTGGTATGCTATAAAGGCAACAATAAAAAAGGAAAGGAAATTATTATGTATACAGTCATAAAAAGAGATGGCAAAATCGTTGATTTTGACATAAAGAGAATTTCTGAGGCTATAACCATGGCGTTTGATGCCCAGGAAAGAAACTACACCCCCGATATTATTGATTTCCTTGCGCTTAAGGTTACGGCAAACTTTGAGCCTAAGATAAAAGATCATCACATCTCCGTCGAGGATATTCAGGACAGCGTTGAGTCGGTTCTCGTTCAGGCGGGATACGACGACGTTGCCAAGGCGTATATCCTTTACCGCCGACAGAGAGAGAAGCTTCGTAACGTTAAGTCAACCGTTCTTGACTACAAGTCGATAGTTGACAGCTACGTTAAGATAACCGACTGGCGTGTTAAGGAGAACTCCACCGTTACTTATTCTGTCGGTGGTCTTATTCTTAACAACTCCGGAGCTATAACCGCAAACTACTGGCTCTCGGAGGTTTACGATGATGAGATTGCAAACGCGCACAGAAATGCCGATATTCATATTCACGACCTCTCCATGCTTACGGGCTACTGCGCTGGCTGGTCGTTAAAGCAGCTTATTCAAGAGGGACTTGGCGGTGTTACCGGCAAGATAACCTCTGCTCCCGCGGCTCACCTTGCTACCCTCTGCAATCAGATGGTAAACTTCCTCGGCATAATGCAGAACGAGTGGGCAGGTGCGCAGGCATTTTCTTCCTTTGACACATATCTTGCGCCCTTCGTCAAGGTTGACAATCTTTCATACGGCGCTGTCAAGAAGTGCATAGAGTCCTTCATCTACGGTGTAAACACACCTTCCCGTTGGGGAACTCAGGCGCCCTTCTCGAATATAACTCTTGACTGGACTGTTCCTAACGATCTTGCAGAGCTTAACTGTATCGTCGGCGGCAAGGAGATGGACTTCAAGTATAAGGACTGTAAGGCCGAGATGGATATGATAAACAAGGCCTTTATAGAAACTATGATAGAGGGCGACGCGAACGGACGCGGATTCCAGTATCCCATTCCCACCTATTCTATCACCCGCGACTTTGATTGGTCCGAAACCGAGAATAATAAGCTTCTCTTCGAGATGACCGCAAAGTACGGTACTCCTTATTTCTCTAACTACATTAACTCTGATATGGAGCCCTCGGACGTTCGTTCTATGTGTTGCCGTCTTCGCCTTGACCTTCGTGAGCTTCGCAAAAAGTCTGGCGGCTTCTTCGGCAGCGGTGAGTCTACCGGCTCTGTCGGTGTTGTAACTATCAATATGCCGAGGATTGCATATCTTGCAAGCGACGAGAACGATTTCTACAAGCGTCTTAATCGTATGATGGACATTGCGGCAAGATCTCTTAAAATTAAGAGAAGCGTTATTACAAAGCTTCTTGACGAGGGACTTTATCCTTATACCAAGCGCTATCTCGGTACGTTCTCTAACCACTTCTCGACCATAGGCCTTATCGGTATGAACGAGGTTGGTCTTAATGCAAAGTGGCTCAGAAAGGATATGACTCACGCCGAGACCCGCGAATTTACAAAGCAGGTTCTCAATCATATGAGAGAGCGCCTTTCCGATTATCAGGAGCAGTACGGTGACCTCTATAATCTCGAGGCGACTCCCGCAGAGTCTACGACTTACCGTCTTGCAAAGCATGACCTTCGCCGCTATCCCGAAATCATCACAGCTTCGGATAAGACGAAGAATGAAACTCCTTATTATACAAACTCCTCGCACCTTCCCGTTGGATGCACCGACGATATCTTCGAGGCGCTTGATATGCAGGATGAGCTTCACACTCTCTATACCTCGGGTACTGTATTCCACGCGTATCTTGGCGAGAAGCTTCCTTCTTGGAAGAGTGCTGCGCACCTTGTCAGAACCATTGCTGAAAATTACAGACTTCCTTATTATTCTCTTTCTCCTACATATTCCGTATGTAAGAATCACGGTTATATTGCAGGCGAGGCTTACGAGTGTCCTCACTGCGGTGAAAAGACCGAGGTTTACAGCCGTATAACAGGTTATTACCGCCCCGTTCAGAACTGGAACGACGGAAAAACGCAGGAATATAAGCACAGAAAGGTTTACGCGGAGTCAAAGCTTTCGTCAAAGGGCCCGATTCTCGGCGAGATGCCCTACGAGGAAGAGGCTGCACCCATAATAGAGGAAAAATCATACTCTGCAGAAAAGATTCTTCTCTTCACGACCACTACCTGTCCAAAGTGCAGAATGGCGAAGATGTTCCTTGACAACGCCGGTGTCGAGTACGAAACCGTGATTGCGGAGGAGCACGCAGACCTTGTAAACCTTTACGGCATTAAAGAAGCGCCCACTCTCGTTGTTATAAACGGCAACAGAGCAGAGCGTATCGCGAATCCATCGAACATCAAGGCTTACTGCGAGCAGTTAGTAAAGGCTTAAATTTTGAGTGCAATCCGCCGACTCCCGCACTTGCCGTAGGTTTCTACGGCTGGCGCACGTGACTCGACGAATATCATCTCAAAATTCCTCGCCTTATATAGGCGAAGGTTAGCTTTAAGAAAAAAATCCAACGAGAGTTTTTGAGGTGCGGAACTTTTTGCAAAAAGTTCTGCGTATAATCTGCAAACTTTTGCCGACCTGCATCGGCGAAAAACCATAAGGGCAATTCGCTTGCGGATTGCCCTGAATTTTAGCAAATCAAACGGACTGAAAGGAAATTTGACAAATGCATGATATAATTGTAGTCGGCGCAGGCCCCGCCGGACTTACCGCCGCGCTTTATGCCCGACGCGCTGAAAAAAGCGTTCTCGTTATTGAGAAGGACACCTTCGGCGGTCAGATAACCCATTCTCCGAGGGTGGAGAATTATCCGGGATTTCTCGCCATGAGCGGAAACGAGTTTGCGGATAAGCTTATTGAGCAGGTTATGGCTCAGGGCGCTGAAATAGATCTCGACAAGGTGACGGGAATCGAGGGTGAGCCGGGTAAATATACCGTCATTTGCGAGTCGTCAAAGAGGTATGATGCGAAGAGTGTTATTATAGCCTCAGGCTCTCATCACCGCCAGCTTGGCATAGATGGTGAAAATGATTTTGTAGGCGAGGGAATCTCCTACTGTGCCGTTTGCGACGGTGCGTTCTATAAGGGCAAGCGCGTGGCGGTTATAGGCGGTGGCAACTCTGCTCTTCAGGACGCGGTTCTTCTATCGGAGAGTTGCGAGAGTGTTACCGTTATCCAAAACCTCGCATATCTTACCGGGGAATCAAGCCTTGTTAAAATTCTCGAAGGTCGCGACAACGTCAGCTTCATATATTCGAGTGTCGTGAAGGAAATCGTTTCCGAGTCGGGCACGTTTTCCGGTATAGTTATAGAAAATACCGATAGCGGCATAAGACAGACCGTTGACGTTGACGGAATGTTTGTCGCAATAGGCCAAGTTCCCGAGAACGAGCCGTTCCGCTCGGTAACAAAGCTTAATGATTACGGATATATTGTAGCCGGCGAAAACTGCCTTCCCGAGTCAGCTATGGCAGGTATATTCGTCGCGGGAGATTGCCGCACGAAAGCAATAAGGCAGGTGACTACGGCTACCGCTGACGGTGCTGTCTCGGCTCTTGCGGCTTGCAGATTCATAGATTCTATTTAACTATAAAACAACCGAATTTGTAAAGTGTGATTTACAAATTCGGTTGTTTTGCTTTTGCTTCAAGGTGATTTTAGGACTATCCCTCGCGCTTTTTCCTCAGAATTTCGACGTTTTTATCGACCGCGCTCTTTCCGAGAGGATACCAGAACCAAAGAATCAATGCTAAAATTATAAATCCTATCGCGGGAATAAGTGTGGAGATATCAAAGATGCCTTCCTTCACAGCGTCGCCAAGAGCTATTCCGTCCGTTTTTTCATATCCTATCGCCGTGAGCAAAAAGCCGGTAAGACCCGCCGCTGCCGCCTGTCCGAGCTTTCTCGCGAAGGAATACAAAGCATAGATAGAGCCGTCCTCGCGGAAGCCGTTTTTAATCTCGGAGTAGTCGATAACGTCGGTGATAAGCGCCCACGAAACCATAGAGAATACACCAAGCCCCAGCCAGCCAAACAGATTGAACGCTACGTAAACCCACACGTTTTCCGGTCTTACGAAGTACAGTATCAGGCAAACTATGCCCGCAAGCACACTGCACGCCGCGCTGACTTCTGCTTTGCCGAATCTTGTGGAGAGTGGCTTTGCACCCGCCGCAGCCACCAGCATACCCGCGAGCATAGCGAAGGTCGAGGCAGACTGCGCCGCGGTATTTGCGTAATAGTCGGGATAAACGTAGTTTGCCATTTGTTGAAGAGTAAACTGTGAGAGAAGCATCACGACCGAGGCGGCAATAATCGAGAGTATCGCCCTGTTTTTCAGCGAGCTTGCAAGTAGATGACGGATTCCGTAGTCCTCTTTTTTCGGCGCCCCCTCGGATATTACTCGTTCGCTTGTTAGATAGTAGCAGGCAAAATACGCGGCAATAGCCAATACCGAGAAAACACCGGCTATAACTGTAAATTTAGTTCCGTTCATTTGCGCTACGCGGATTCCGTTTACCACTACGGTATCATAAGCGAGAAGCGGCACGCCCGCGCCTATAACAACACCCGCAAGAGTGCTGCCGATGGAGCGGAAGGTTGATAGCGACTGACGGTCGGAGGGGTCGTGTGAGATGGCAGATGCCATAGAGCCGTAGGGAATATTTATAGAGGTGTAAAAAATAGAGCCCCAGAGAATATACGTAACAACGAGCCACGCAATCTTAAACCACATTGCCGCGTCGGCAAACGCCGATTGATATATCAGAAACGAGCTT
>JAZOAA010000148.1:0-3499 GCA_045595265.1 Eubacteriales bacterium | reverse complement strand
CGCAAATCCATCTCAGCCTCTGCTTCTGCCTTTATACGCCAATCAAAGTTGGAAACATCTGAGAATTTATAGCTACCCTTGGAGTTTATAAACTTACCGTCACGGAAAACATCGTATTGATAATCAATTTTATTCGAATATGCGCAATATACTTCAGTACTTGCTTTAATATTACCGTAAATATCCGTATACAGCATAATACCGATATTAAGGGGCGCATGCACTTCATCGCAAGCCGGCCCAACTTTTACCGAAACCGTACCACCATTCCAAGTTATAAAAACCAACGGCAATAATTTTTCATTAAGTCCTTCAAGATACAAATTAAGAATAGATTTATCACCAAAAAGCGACATTGACGTAGGTGTTCCCGAAATTGTACCTTCGAAATTACCTGTTAGGGTCGCATCTGCTTCTATTGTTCCCTCTGTCTTAATAGTCAAATCCGTAAAACCATCTTCAGCGTTCCAATCATCGCCTTCACGGCCAACAACGCTAAAAGATAAGTCTTTCAATACAACTTGACCTTTTAGTTCCAAGCTTGCTTCTGCCGATATTTTTTCCGCAACATCATCGTAAACCAATATTGGCGCCTCACATATTTTACAGGCACGCAGTTCTCTCTCAAAAACGGCATCCTTGAGAGATATTAAGTATTTACTCTTTGCGAGACAATGACAGGTTTCTCTGTGATAACAAAGACCCGTGTCGGTATAATAAACATTTGTGTTATTTGCTTCATCTGCGGTAGTTATTTTTTCTGCGTGAATCTCTGTTTCAGAACCAACGCCTTGCTTCTTCAATAAATCCAAAATATCGATATTAAGGCTAAAAATAATATCATCGTCGTCAACGTCAAACTCAACCGCTTTGGAACCGCTCATCTGTAGAATAGTTCCGTTCGTATTGCTTTGAGGAACCACATTTAATTCCTCGGTTTGTTTTAATTCTACACCATCAACTGCACTTATAGATACCATATTTTCTACGGACATATCCACATTGCCATCTATATCAAAAGAATCGAAAACCTCATCTGCCGCAGGAATCACTACTTCAATATCATAATCATCACCATTTTTAGTTTTTGATGCTATTTTACCAAAATATACTTCGCCAAAAATATTTGAGGATCCTGCAGCTATGACAAAAACATCTTCGTTTTCAAGAGAAGCTAACGGCGAATTTGCTTTTACGGACAAATTCAGCGAATTGATAGTATGTTCTGAAGTAATAATAGATTTTTCTATTAAATCACATTCTTTTTCATAATAAATTGTAACATTAGAGGTCTGCGCTTCATCTTCAATATCGTCATTTGACGGATTCCCAATCCACCAAACAAAGATAGGCGTTAAAACTGCAAACACGCATACACAGACAATAATCGCAATCAAGCCTTTCTTATGCTCAGTTAAAAATTTTTTCATGGTTCACTCCTTGGTTTTAAATTGAGATAATATGAAACAAGTCCACAACATTACTGTTGTGGACTTGAATGGCGGAGAAGGAGGGATTTGAACCCTCGCGCCAGTTGCCCGACCTACACCCTTAGCAGGGGCGCCTCTTCACCACTTGAGTACTTCTCCAAGGTGAAAATGTTTTTAAAAATATTCTCTTCTTCGGGGCGGACGTTTCTTACCTCCGCCCCTTGAAAAGCTTGGCGGAGAGAGTGGGATTCGAACCCACGTGGGCTTGCACCCAAACGGTTTTCAAGACCGCCTCGTTATGACCGCTTCGATATCTCTCCATACATATCGATTTTTAGAATGCTTTCTGCTTGCGCTTTCTCCCTACGAGGCTCCGCCTCGTTATGTCCGGCTTGCGGTGCCCGAAAGCTTACTGCGTTCTCTCCGAGAACTTGTCTACTTTCGACCGCTGCGCACTGCAATCCTCGCTGTTTCCGCCACCGGCGGCGCTCGGCTCGCACTCCGCTTCGATATCTCTCCGAATATGGTCAGCCCAATTAGAATAGCACAAAACCTACTTAATGTCAAGTGTTATTGCGAAAAAAGAGCAACTTACCTATCGTGAAAAACAACCTCGTATTTATCAATCATACGTAACGGGCAATATGCCGTCTTGGCTTGACGTAATCCTTCGTCGCCCATATCTTCCTCGCGGTTTACAAAACGCGCTTCTGCGCCGAAATTACGCACGAAAAGGCAGTTTATCGCCTCATATGCACCGTCATATGCTCTGCTTGCCTTTTCAAAATGCATATAAAGCGTATCGCCCACACGCTCGCCGATTGCAAATGCAACGATTCTATCCTCTGCCAAAAGCATACCGCCCAAAAGACCTAGCAGAGAATATTCGTCAAGGAGCTTAAATATTATCCTCTCTTCTGCCGCTAAACGCTCGTTATCCGCGGCGTTTTCAGCCGCAAACGCTTTATAAAACTCACGCAATGCCTCGATATTCGAGCCATCTACGACTTCAAATCGGTAATCGGGATAGGTCTTTACAAACTTATTAAATCTATTCTTCTTTTTATGAAGCTTCTTACCCGAAAGCGTCGCAAGCGAGGTGGAATCGTACACGTAATCTGACCAATCGACCAGCTTCAGCGCGCTACCCTCCTCGAAATATGGCAAAACCGATTCGGGCACAAAGGAAAACCGCGCTTCAATTCCGTGGTTCTTACAATACTCGCGCACAAGCGCAACCGCTTCCCTACCGTTCATTTCACCTATCGGGCAGGCAAAAGCTTCTCTTCCCGATTCATCTCTGCCCTTTATAAACAGAGTGTTATGATATTCGCACATTTCGTATCCGTAATATACGCCCCAAAGGTAGATTCCGCTTAAAGTAAAATCACAGCTTTGTATACCGCACTCGTTTGCATATTTTTTAATTATGTTTATATCCGAAACAGTTATTGCTCTGAATGATAGCATGTTGCACCTTTTAATTAAACACCGAGGAAACATCAGAAGAGTATTTAGGCTTTGAAAACGATGCAGAATGGACAAACAGAAACCGAAGTTGCAGCAACCTACTACGAGCGGTTCTGTTTGTTCATAGCGCAAAAATACAATAAATCAAGGAAAGACGGCGATAAACGCCGTCTTTCTTCATTATAAGTTATCTTATAATATCTTGTTTTGCGCGTTCTGCGCGTTTCTCAAAGCTTAAATTAGCCTTCGATGTCGATAACAACGCCCGAACCAACGGTTCTGCCGCCTTCACGAATAGCGAAACGGAGACCCTTTTCGATAGCGATCGGGGAGATGAGTTCAACCTTCATGTCAACGTTGTCGCCGGGACGGCACATTTCAACGCCTTCGGGAAGATTGATGATACCGGTAACGTCGGTAGTTCTGAAGTAGAACTGAGGTCTGTAACCGGGGAAGAGGGGCTTATGACGGCCGCCTTCCTTTTCAGTAAGAACGTAAACCTGACCTACAAACTTGGTGTGGGGGTTGATGGAGCCGGGCTTAGCAAGAACCTGGCCACGTTCGATATCGGTCTTCTTAACACCACGGAGAAGAGCACC
>JAZOAA010000147.1:0-12246 GCA_045595265.1 Eubacteriales bacterium | reverse complement strand
ATAGCAGATAACTACGTCTGTTGAGGACGAGCCTCCTATGTTTGTATACTCCATGACGAGCCTTGGGTCTCTTATTCTTCGTCTTATAAGTGCGGTGTTGATTATAAGAGTTTCGACAAAGCCGTCGCGCGCGCCCTGCATGACCTTATCGGTTTCAGGCTCTTGGGTAGGTCTTGCAGGATAGGTTCTTAGGTCCAGAAGGATAGCTTCTTTTCCGAAGCTCTGCGTAAGTATTACCGTTTGACCCGAGAGAACCGCAAGTATTATATCATCGGTGCTGTCCGAGCGCGAGACCTCAACGTACGGGAGCTTTTTTTCAAGCTCTTCCGCCGACGTGGCGTTTTTTTGCGAAAGGAGATACTGCATTATTCTGAGCATCTCGCCGTCCTTTACAAAGCCGTCTATATAGAAAAAACACATATCCTCTCCGGCTACCGTAAGGTGTCTTTCTATAATATCAAAGCTTTCCTTAACGTTAAGGGCTTCTCTCAGATAACAAACGTTTTTTTCATAGCTTTCAAAAAGAGGGCGTATATTGTTTTCCTTCATAAGCCAAACCTCACCGCGTTTTGAAATTATTATTATCGTAAAAGGAAAAAATATACAAAAAAAATCTCCCGAATGGTGATTCGGGAGAAAAAATCAGAAGGGATTTAATATTAAAACTCCTAAAAGTGACGAAACGGTACCCGTCAGCGCGCCGGCTACGACGTCCTTGCAAAAATGAAATCCTAACAGCACCCTTAATGCGCACAGAATAAGTCCGAGCAGTAAAAAAACGGGTAAAAGGTGCGGATAGAGAAACGCCGAGGCGGTGGCTATTGCAAAAAAAGAATGAGCATGGCGAGAAGGGAAGGAATAGCTTTTTTTCTTTTTCATATCATTATAAAAAGGATAAACGTCGCAAGGACGCTCTTTTTTAAGTTTTTTTCGCACGGCGCTTACGGTGATAAATGGTATAAGAAGAATTAAAACAAGCTTTATAAAAGCAAGAGGGGATAAGAGAAATGCTCTTACAGAAATTATAACGGCAAATGATACTGATATATAGCAAATAATCTCGCAAATGAATAGGAGTGCTAAATAAAGACGTGCGTTTTCTTTAATTTTTTTCAAAATTTTTTCCATATAAATTTTTATTTCCTCACTGATGTGCTACAATGTATTATAGCATAAAAAAAGAGGCAAGTAAAGTTTTTTATAAAATAAAATGCGGTATGGTTTTTATTGACAAAAAACGTTTGTTATGATATATTAATAAGGATAAAATAAAAGGAACATTCTGAAATATGGAAAATATAAAAGAAGATATTTTAAGACTTGGGCTTTCTGAAAAAGAGGTTGCACAGGCAAGGAGCGAGGGAAAGGTTAATTTCGTAAAGGAAAAATCCTCAAAGGGATACCTTGAAATAATAGCGGAAAATTTATTTACCTTTTTCAATCTCGTTTGGGCTTTAGTCGCTTTAATTTTAATACTGACGGGCAGCTTTACCAATCTCACGTTTGCTTTTGTGGTTATACCAAATATACTAATAGCAGTCATTCAGCAGATAAGAGCAAAGATGACGGTTGAGAAGCTCTCGGTTTCAAACGAGCCGTTTGCCGAGATTATAAGAGAGGGAAAGCTTGTTAAGATAAAAGCGTCTGAAATAGTTCTCGGCGACGTGATAAGGCTTGAGAGCGGAATGCAGGTGCAGGCAGATTCTGTGGTTGTCGGCGGTTATGCGGAGCTTAACGAAAGCATGCTGACGGGCGAGTCGAACGCGATAGAAAAAAGAGAGGGAGATTCTCTTCTTGCGGGAAGCTTTCTTGTAAGCGGTGCGGTTTTTGCAAAGACTGTCAGAGTCGGCAAGGACAACTATGTACATAAGCTTGAAAGCGCGGCAAAGGGCTTTAAGGCCCCTGCGTCAAATCTTTTCAGAGACTTAAACCGTATGATAAAATATATAGGTATTTTCCTCATTCCCACTACGGCAGCAATGGCGATTACCAACTATTACGACACTGGATTTGATTTTGTAGAAACTGTGGAGAAAACGTCAGGCTCGGTGATAGGAATGATACCAGCGGGAATATATCTTCTCATAACCGTGACTCTGACGCTCAGCGTAATAAAGCTGGCAAAAAGAAGAACACTGGTACAGGATATGTACTCCATAGAGATGCTTGCTTCGGCAGACGTTCTTTGCCTTGATAAGACGGGAACAATTACCGACGGTACTATGGACGTTTCCTTCGTTTGCTCGCTTGACGGAACGGACGACTCCGAGATAGCCAGAATGGTAGCTCTTATCCAAGGGGCAGGGCAGAGCATGAACGCTACCTCCCGCGCTCTCGTAAATTATTTTGGAAAAGAGGATGGAGTAATATCCGACAGTATTCCTTTTTCATCCGAGAGAAAATATTCCGCAGTATGTGTTGAGGGTGTCGGCTGCTTTGCAATAGGTGCTGCCGGATTTGTTCCCTGTGACATAAGCGACAGAGTGAATGTAATGATAAACGAGCGCGCATCTCTTGGGGAAAGAGTGCTTGTTCTTGCAAAACTCGATTCTCTTCACTCGCGCGGAAACGCCGTGGCGCTGATTGCTTTAACGGATAAAATTCGTAAAAATGCAAACGAAACTATACAAAATTTCCAAAATCAAGGCGTAACCGTTAAAATAATCTCGGGAGATAATGCAAAAACCGTTTCTTCAATTGCAAAGAGAGTCGGCGTTATCGGAGCTGAAAATTATATATCCTGCGAGAGCCTTTCCGATGAGGAGCTGGCTTTGGCAGCTGAAAAATATGCCGTGTTTGGAAGAGTAACTCCCGAGCAGAAGGTTTTACTTATAAAAGCGCTTAAGTCCGCAGGCCATACGGTAGCGATGACGGGTGACGGTGTAAACGATACTCTTGCCTTGAAGGAGTCAAACTGTGCCATCGCTATGGCAGAGGGAAGCGACGTTGCAAAGGGTGTTTCGGAGATAGTCCTGTTGGATTCGGATTTTTCCTCTCTGCCGTCGGTTGTCAGAGAGGGCAGAAGATGCATAAATAACGTTAAGTCATCGGCATCCCTATTCCTGATGAAAACCTTCTTCGTTATCGGATTATCTATGTTCGCGATATTTGCGCCCGGAGTGACGTATCCCTTCGAGCCAAAGCAGTTTATGCTGCTTGAGCTGTTCGTTATCGGTATATCCTCCGTTCTTCTGGCTCTTGAGCCGAACGACGAGCGCATAAAGGGGTCGTTCCTTAAAACAGTTATGATAAAAAGTATACCCAGCGCTTTGGTTATGTACCTTCCCGTTCTTCTGATTTTAATTCTCGGCTCTGTTGGCGTTGGTGTTTCGGCTGAATGTAGAAATTCGGTAGCTATGATAGTGGTTACCGTCGTCGGATATATAAACCTGCTTTCTCTCTGCTGTCCGTTTACTCGCTTCAGAGCTTGGGTGTGCTTGCTTATAGGAGCAGGTATACTTACGGTTTCGCCGTTAAGCGTTTTTGTCGGCTCTCTCATTTCACCGTCCTCGCCTGATTTACTCGGTTTTCTTCCCGCGTTTGAAAACGTACCGTTCCTTATAGGAATGCTCGGTATAGGAATTTCATTATCGCTTCTCCTTGAGCTTTTCAGAAAAAACATCGAGAATCTGGTAAATTCCGTAGCTGAAAGGTGCAAGTTCTTCGCCAAAAACGTTAAAAGTAAATAATTATTTACAAAACAAAAGAGCAAATTTTTGATTTTGCTCTTTTTTATTTTTATCAAACGCCGAATTTGCAAATATTTTAAGTTAAATTTTATATACAAGTTGAAATTTAATTAAAATTATGGTATACTGTAACTACGAAAAAACAAAAGGATTTTACGGTGTATGATAAAGGCTCGCAGAGTTATAAGAAAGACGCCTACCGAGACTCCCCCGAGGCTTATGCAGGGTCAGTCGTATGAGGAATACTTAAAAATGCTTCGCGCGCTTGGATATAAGACTCCGAGCTTAAAAATGATAAAAACCAAGGAGCAAATAGAGGGCTGTATTCAGGCGGGCAGGATAAATTCGCTTATTCTTGACGAGGTTGAAAAAAATATCGAAATAGGAATGAGCACCAAGGATATTGACGACATAGTGGTAAGAGCAACGAAGGAATACGGAGCGAGTGCCGCATGCCTTGGATATGAGGGATTTCCCGCTTCGGTTTGCACGTCTAAAAACAACGTTGTCTGCCACGGTATCCCTTCTAAAAAAGAAAAGCTTGTATCCGGTGATATATTAAACGTAGACTGCACAACCTTTTACGAGGGATATTACGGTGATGCATCGCGTATGTTTGCCTTTGGTAATGTTTCAGCAGAGGCACAGAGGCTTGTCAGCGTTACAAAGGAGGCACTTGATCTTGCCGTATCTTCAATACGTCCTTATGAATCGCGCCTTGGAGATATCGGATATTACATTAACAGGCACGCAAGAGCAAACGGGTTCAGCGTCGTCAGGGAAATAGGCGGACACGGAGTCGGACTTGCTATGCACGAGGACCCGTACGTATGCCACGTAGGCTCGCTCGGAGCCGGTATGGTTCTTCTTCCCGGTATGATATTTACGGTAGAACCGATGATAAATCAGCACTCCGCATCGGTTTACGTCGATGATAAGGACGGCTGGACTGTTTATACCGCGGACGGCGGACTCTCGGCACAGGTTGAGTACGAGGTTCTTGTAACAGAAGACGGAGTTAAGATTCTGTCAAATTAAATTGAAAAATTTCTAAATTCATAAAAACCTTATAATGCTGCTTTTTGAGGCGAAACGGAGATTGTTATGATAAAAAGAGAGATAAAAAGCTTTATTATGGACTGTGACGGTGTTAAGGGGTATCCCGTAACCGTGCCGTTTACTTTATATTCTGCATTGAACGACCTCGGAAGAGTGAGAAGCGTATATCGCGGAGTTCCAAAATGCAACGTTGAAAACGTTAAGTTTTATACGACGCTGACCGCTGACGAGTCATACCTTAACGGAAAATACGCATATCTTCGCGTGTCGGGTGTTGAGGTTGATTGCGAGGTTTATCTTAATAAGGTACGCCTTGGCGTTGCGGATTCTAAGAAAAGAACTCATCTTTTCAGCACCCAGGGAGTTCTCACAGCGGGAGAAAATCTTATAGAGCTTGAATTTACGCGTCCGGATTGGGATGCGGGACTTAGCCACAGTATTGAATTTGTTAAATTTAATAACGCAATTATCGACGAGGTTAAGGTTTCTGAAAGAAGAGACGGAGATGCGGTTATACTCGACGTCGAGGTTGAAACTGTCGGAAGCATGGATAACGTCAGAGCCGTCGCAACTCTCATATCGGGAGCGGGGCAGATATATTACGGCGGATTTAATAAGGGAAAAGCGACCATAACCGTAAAGGACCCTCTTTTCTGGTGGCCGGGTACGCTTGGTGTTCACAATGTTTACAAGCTGAACGTAAATTTATACGGCGATATGGAGATAGAGGACACTAAGGAAATAAAGCTTGGACTACGCACTCTTGTAACCTCGAAGAGCGCAGACGGCTCACTCCTTGAAGCAAACGGAGTTCCGTTTATCCCAATGGGAGCTGTTTTCGTTCCGGAAAAAACATATATTCCTTTAGAGAAGCGACGCAGAACGGCAGCGTTTATTACGTCGGCGGCTATGTCAGGATTTAACGCGCTTCTTATAAGAGCAGACAGCCGTATTCCCGACGACGATTTCTTTGACCTCTGTGACGTTCACGGAATAGTGGTTATATGCGAGCTTAATGAGGTTGATGAGGTGGCGCTTGACACTATCTCAAGGCTTTCTTATCACCCATCGTTTGCTCCGATAGACCTTATCGGCTGCGCTGACGATATAGAGAATATTTCAGAAAAGCTCTCAAGCGTTGCCCCCGAGGTTGAGTTTTCCTTATTTGACGATGCTCCCCTATACGTAGGTGAGCCTTCTATGCCGATTGACAGAACCGTGCGTTCGGTTATCAGCGAAGAGGAGAGTAACCCTCTTTCCGAAACTATGGAGCTTTATTCGGGCGGAAGATGCCGCGAGATGCTGCAAAAGATAGCGTCGCGTTATCTCCTTCCTTATAATTTCTCTGATTTCGCTTATCTTACAAGGCTCTACCAGGCGGAGAAATGCAAGGAGGATATCCTCTCCCGCAGAATAGCATTTGGTACAAAGGGCAGAGCGATGTTCTCTTGTATAAGCGCAGACGGGCTTATCGGTGAGTCGTCTATCGACTATAAGGCAAAGTGGAAGGCACTGCAGTATTATTCGGCAAAGATGTTTTCCGACGTTGCAGTATCCCTCGATATCACGGGCAGCGACGTTAGCTTTTCAGCGTCAAATGCGAGAAAGAGCGCGGTCTTTGCAACGCTGGAATACAGGATTTTAGATTCCTCGAATTTGCTCATATATAAAAACTCCGAGGAGATAGAGATTGGCGAGCATTCGTCAAAGCATCTGTTTACAAAGAGCTTTGGTGAGCACGTTGATTCTCATGAGTGCGATAGGTACATAGAATACGTTTTGACCGAGGGAACGAGCCAGCTGGCAAAGGGTACGGCTCTGTTTACAAAGGAGTCTGCCTTCAAGTTCAAAAATCCTAATTTGAACGCTGAAATTTTAGGCTCGGATAAACGCTTTAGCATAACGCTTTCAGCCGATGCATTTACAAAGGGTGTGGAGCTTGATTTCGGTGATATTGACGTCGTTCTATCCGATAATTATTTCGATATAACATCTTCCGCACCGCTTAAGATTGCCTTTACCGTATCGGGCGCTCCCGAAACTGCAAAGAGTCTTTCAGAGGTGCTTAAAATAAGAACACTCTACGACGTAGGGAAATAATAAAAAAATCGCGTGATGCACAAGAGGCGTCGCGCGATTTTTGTATGTTAAAAAACAATTTATAATAATTCTTCAAATGCGCGCTGCACTTCTATATAGCTCTGTGCCGTATTTATAAGCGCGCGAAGCCTTGCCGCACCGGGAAAAGCCTTTACGTAAAGGGCTATTTGCTTTCTCGCCTCGGTGACGGCTGCATATTCGCCCTTGTCCTCTATCGCCAACCTGAGCTGGTATAGCGCGGTTTTAGCCCTCTCCTCGAGTGAAGGAGCGCAGAATGGTATGCCCTCAAGGGCGCATATTATTTCCGAGAAGATAAAGGGGTTTCCGATAGCGCCGCGTCCTATTGCCACACCGTCCGCTCCCGTTTGGCGAAGCATCTCGATGGCATCGTCTGCTCCTGTGACGTCACCGTTGGCAAAAACGGGTATTTTCACACTTTTCTTTACATTTTTAATTATATTTTTGTCGGCTTTACCGCCATACATCTGCACTCTGGTGCGTCCGTGTATGCATAGAGCCGTAGCACCACCTGACTCAGCGGCGATGGCACATTCGACAGCGTTTATACTGTTTTCGTCTATTCCTGCGCGAAGCTTTACCGTTACGGGAATATCGATAGCTTCCGTTACCGCAAAAACTATTTTTTCTATAAGCTCGGGACTTTTCATAAGGGCAGAGCCGTCACCGTTTGAAAAAATTTTATTGACCGGGCAGCCCATATTTATATCTATCGCGCAAGGCGCTGCGTCCTCGCAATTACGTGAAAGCCTTGCAGCTGCCTCTGCCATAATTTGAGGCTCTGAGCCGAAAATTTGTATTGCGACAGGTCCCTCGTCCTCTCGTATTCTTGCCAGGGAGAAGGTTTTTTTATCATTATATACAACCGCCTTTGCGCTGACCATTTCACTTACCGTGTATTCAGCTCCTGCCTCTCGGCAGACAAGGCGCATCGCGCGGTCGGTATATCCCGCCATAGGTGCGAGCATAATTCCGTGACCAAGCTCTATGTTTCCTATTTTCACAGCTTCTCCCCCTTTCGATATTCTATAACCGTTATATATTTTAACATAAAATTTTATTCTTTTCAAGATAAAATACAGGGTGAAGGATTTTTTCTATTGAAATAAAACGAGTTTTATGTTAAAATAATTCAAAAAGGCAAAAAGGAGGCGGCTTAACAATGGGTGAAAGAGTATGGACTGAAAAACAGCTTGACGCAATAGAAACCCGCGACAGAACTCTTTTAGTCTCTGCGGCTGCAGGCTCCGGAAAGACCGCAACGCTGACGGAGAGAATTATACGCTCGCTTACGGATAAGGAGCATCCCGTTTCGGTTGACTCCATGCTGGTCGTTACCTTTACCAAGGCTGCCGCGTCAGAATTGAAGTCAAAGATTTCCACAGCTCTTGCCGCCGCGGTTGCAAAAAATCCTAAAAACAAGGAGCTTGAGCGACAGCTCTTTTTATTACCCGAGGCTAAAATAAAGACGATAGACTCATTCTGTGCCGATATTCTCAGACAGAATGCCGACAGCGTCGGTGTGCCTTTTAACTACCGTATAGCGGACGTTGCGGAATGTGAGCTTATGAGCCGTTCTGTTTTAGAGGCTATGATTGAGGCGGTTTACTCGGGAAATGCACCCGAGATAGCAACTCCGGAAGAGTTTGAGGCGCTTGCGGACTGCCTTACCGATTCTAAGAAGGCAGAGGAGCTTTACGAGGTTTTTGCCTATGTTTACGGCAAGTGTGAAAGCTCGCTTTTGGGTGTTGAGACCGTGGCGGAGCTGGTTGAAAAATTCAACCCAGACGGCTTTACCTCCGTAGAGGCTACCGAGCACGGCGCATACCTTATGAGCGAAAGTCAAAGAGTCCTTGAGCACTATGCGCGCGCGGCGGGTAAATATTATAATGAGATTTACGGTGAGGGAACTGAAAAATTCAGAGATATGCTTCTCTCTGATAAGGAAAAGCTTGCCTCTCTTCTGAAAAAGCAGTCGTATTCGCAGATGCGCGAGGGGCTTATGTCCCTGTCGTTTGACAGAAGGCCGACGGTAAAGGGAGATAAGCCTGCCGCGGTAGAAGAATATACGGTTATCCGCGATGAAATGAAAGAGGATATAAAAAAGCTTCTTTCATATTTCGGATACACCGAAGAGCAGTGGCGCTCGCTCTTTTCCGAGCTTTATCAGCGACTTTCGGTTATGGTAAGATTTTTGCGCCGATTTGACGAGCTGTTTATAAATGAAAAGCTGCGCCGCTCGGCTCTGTCGTATGCCGACGTTGAGCGATTCTGTTATCTGTGTCTTGTGAAGGACGGAGAGCGCACCGACGTTGCAAAAAATCTTGAGCGCTCCTTCGATGCCGTGTATATCGACGAGTACCAGGACGTAAACAGTCTGCAAAACAGTATTTTTGAAGCCATATCCAAAAAAGACAATCGCTTTATGGTCGGAGTTATAAAGCAGAGCATATACGGCTTCCGTTCAGCAAAGCCCGAAATCTTCGCAAGCATGAAGCAAAGCTTCCCGCCTCTCGAAAAGTCGGCAAGGCAGGATTCGGCATCTATATTCATGTCTAATAATTTCAGGTGTGATAAGGGTGTTGTCGATTTTGTAAATTCTGTTTTCGACCGAGCTTTTTCGCTTGGCGGTGAGTCGATAGGATATTCCGAGGGTGATAGGCTTATATATTCAAAAAAGTCGGAAAACGGTGGTGCATATCCCGAAATATATATGCTCGATAAGGCCGGTGACGAAAACGAAGATGCGCCGTGCGCACCCGATGCCGTAGCAAAAAAAATAGAAGAGCTTCTTGAAAGCGGCACGCTTGATGACGGAAATCCAATAAAGCCTTCCGATATAGCTATAATTATGCGTAACGCCAGCGGCAAGGATAAATTATACGCCGAGGCTCTTTCAAAGCGCGGAATACCCGTGGCGATTTCTGGCGCGAAGAGCTTCTTCTTATCATCGGAGATACTTCTTACCTTATGCGTGCTAAACTCGATAGACAATCCGAGAAGAGATATATATCTTGCGGGACTTATGTGCTCACCTCTTTATTCATTCACGGCAAACGAGCTTTACGACATACGGCGCGAGTGCAGCGGCGAGCTATACACAGCGCTCATTTCGTACTGCGAAAAAAATCCCGATTTTGAAAAAGGAATCTCATTCCTTAGGTCGCTTAACAAATACCGAGAGCTTGCAGAGGGGATAAGTGCGGCGGAGCTTCTTTACAGAATCTATAACGAAACGGGTCTGCTTGCTCTTGCGGCGGCAAGCGGCGGTAAAGAAAACCTCATGCTCTTATACGATTATGCAAGAGAATTTGAGGCGGGTGAGTTCCAGGGATTATATAATTTCATTAATTTTATAAACAGTCTTATAGACAAGAGAACCACCTTTGACGATAACAGGGCGATAGGTGATGGAGATGCGGTAAGAATAGTTACCTGTCACGGCTCAAAGGGACTTGAGTATCCCGTCGTATTTTTGGTTGATGCGGGCGCGAGAATCCGCAACCACGAGGCAAAAAACCGTCTTGCATACAGCGAGGATTTCGGTATAGCAATCAGGCTGAGGACTCCCTCGGGGCTTGCCGTGGTAAATAATCCCGTCTTTGATTTGGTAAACCGCTTCATTTTTGCCAAGGCTTACGAGGAAGAGCTGCGCGTTCTATACGTTGCGCTTACCCGAGCGAGAGAAAGACTGTATGTATTCGGCGTGTGTCCCTTGCTCGACAGGGATAAATATCTCGAAGAGATTGATATCAAGCGTGAGTGTCTTGATGCTTATTCGTTAGGTGAATTATCCTCTTATATGGAGATTATACTCGTATCATCGGGACAAGCTCCTAAAAATATGGAATATAACACCGCGCAAAACGAAGAGGCTGACACGTCGGAAAAAGAGAGCCAAGACGAAAATACAAGCGGAGAAATCCGTGAGTCTTGCGAGCTGAAAAACGATATTTTGCAAAGAATTATTTACAAATATCCAAATAAGCACCTAACCGAGCTGCCTAAAAAGATGTCGGTATCAAAAATGTCGCCGACGGTTTTGGACGGAACGGAAAATGACGGAGAGGATATTTCAAGCGAAGGCGACACCTCCGCGCGTATACCTGCGTTTATAAGCGGAAGAAAAGAAGAGGAGAGCGCAAAGAGAGGTATCGCAACGCACTATTTTATGCAGTTTTGCGACCTTGAATTGCTCCACACTAAAGGTTCTGCGTGGGAGCTTGACAGGCTTACTAAAAAATCCTTTATATCAAAGGAAGACGCAAAGCGAGTAAGACTTTCCGAAATAGAGCAGTTCAGAAAATCTAAGCTGTTTGAAGAAATGCGTACTGCCAGCAAGCTTTATAGAGAGCTTCGCTTTAACGTAATGCTCCCCGCCGAGCTATTTACGCAGGACGGCGAGCGCAAAGAGCAGTATGAGGGAAGAGAAATTCTCGTTCAGGGTGTTATTGACTGTATTATAGAATATCCCGACGGCTCGCTTGGAGTTTTTGACTACAAGACGGACAGACTTACAAAAGAGGCGATGACTGATACAAATCTCGGTAAGGAAATTTTAAGAGAAAAGCATAAGAACCAGCTTACTTATTATGCATATGCCGTTGAGCGTATTTTCGGAAAACGTCCGAAAAAAGTTTCAATCTATTCACTTGCTCTTGGAGAGACTGTTGACGTTTTGTAAAAATATTTTTTTCAACAAAAATCCCCTTGAATTATGTAATGAAATATTGTAAAATATATTAAAAATGAATTTGAAGGGGGCGAGGTCTTGAAAGCAAATAAAATCAATCAACAGTTTCTGGTGGCGTATATAGAGGTAGACAGAGCGTGCGCCGCAAAGCTTGGAGTAGCGTCGGCGGGTGCCTATGAATATATAAGACGCCTTACGAACACAAGATTTGCGCCCGGTCGCGACGAAGCTCTTACCAGGCTCTCGCGCTACCGCGAAATAAGAAACCGCATATCTCAGGACCCCGGCTGTTTTTCTTCGCTTTCCGAAATTTCAAAGGATGACGTAAGGTGGTTAAAGAACTTTAAGAGCCTGCTTGACGAAAAGCTTGACCCCATATCCGTTTATCTTAAAAATGCAGGAAAATACGTAAGGGGCAGACTGATATTAAGGTATATATCGTTTGGAGCTATCGGCTGTATTTTCATTCTTTTTATAATTCTTATGCTAATTGCATTGCTTTAATAAAGAAGCGCCAGCGAAAATTTTCTCGCTGACGCTTCTTTTATTGTATAGCGAAGACTTTTTCTAAGTCTTCGCAGGAAAACCACCAGTCCGGCTGGTGGTTCCAAAAAGCTTTAGCTATGCGAAGAAAAAGTACCTCCCTTGGTGTATAATAGAGTCGGTCTGCCAACCAACAAAATTAAA
>JAZOAA010000146.1:0-3925 GCA_045595265.1 Eubacteriales bacterium | reverse complement strand
TTATCTGAATTGAGATAATCCTTCAAAACGATGTT
The DNA here is from genome assembly GCA_045595265.1 of Eubacteriales bacterium. GTDB lineage: Bacteria > Bacillota > Clostridia > Oscillospirales > CAG-272 > UBA1740. Next base: position 3,890 of record JAZOAA010000146.1, on the reverse strand, counting down.
GATGAATTGAGATAGCGAGCGGTCACATCTTTCGGATTCAGCCCTTGCTTTTTCCAAAACATCCGCATCAAGTGTTATGCTAATTTGTTCCTTGAGTGGTCGCATGGCTAATCCCCTTCATATAGGAAAAATTGGATTCTTTATCTGAATTGAGATAATCCTTCAAAACGATGTTGATAAATTGAGATAACGAGCGGTCGCATCTTTCGGCTTCGGCTCTTGCTTTTTCCAAAACGTCCGCATCAATTGTTATGCTAATATGTTCTTTCAACGGTTTCATAGCTATATCAACCTCACATTTAAGTCGTTCGTTGTAATACATTATATCAAAAAATATAATTTAATATTGACAAATGCTTCAAAAAATATAAAATGATTTTTAGTAATACTAAATTCATAGGAGAAAAGTTTGAAAATAAGTTTTCAAACGACCGCTCTAAGAAAGAAATGGTCATAAATATGAAAGCTACTGAAAAAAATGAAAATGCAACAGAAACGAAAAGCCCCGATTATGAAACGCTTTTCGACGTATTCAGAGAAAATAGAAAAAAGAATCGCGAGTACTTTATACCCCTTGATGATGCAGAAGAGCGCTTTAATAAGGTTTTAAGCTTTTGCGGCAGATTCTTAAAATACGAAAGCGGAGAATTAAAGGTGCAGCACGTACCCGAGGGAGAGTCTATCTACGTGGGGCTGGCGATGCCGATGATTCACGTTACTAAAGAGGCGCTTGAAGAAATGCGCGACTTGATGGAATATCTCAACGATTTTTCAATCTCGCAGAGCGACGGAAGGATACACCTAGAGCTTTACGTCAAATATTATAGGAGAGAAATAAGCTGAGAGGAGTAATAGGGGATAGTACGCATTGTAAAAACAAAATCGTTTCCATATTTTTATTGACAATTACGCGCGCATATGTTAAAATTAAAGTTGATAAAATTTTAGGTTTAGTTTATGGAGGACGGTATGATAAAGGTAGAAGAGATTGCTGTTATGAATTTTGAGAACGCTGTAAGAGGTGCGCGAAATCCCTTAAACAGCTGGAACAGAATGGATTCTTATTATGACGAGGACGGAAATTTTGTCCTCGGTGAGAATGATATATCCCTGACAACAAGACTTGCCAAGGCAGGCTCTGACCACAGGAAGTTTCTCCGTCAGATAATTGTTTCAATGGACATTACCGCCCCTCTTTACTGGTGGAAGGAATTTGATACCTACAAGGTAGGAACGGTTGCAAATTCCACCTCCACAATGCATAAAATTCAGGCGAAGGAATTTTCAAGAGAAGATTTTTCCTGCGACAGAATGAGCGATGACTGCCTTGCCGTTCTAGATACTGTGATAGCGTATCTTGAGGAGCAAAGACTTAAATTCATTGAAACGAAGGATAAGTCGCATTGGCACAATATGATACAGCTCCTTCCCACCTCGTTTAATCAGACGCGCACCGTTACGATGAATTACGAGGTGCTTATCAACATATATTATGCGAGAAAGACTCATAAGCTTGCGGAGTGGCATACTCTTTGTGACGAAATTGAGAAGCTTCCGTATGCAAAAGAGCTTATTTTGGTAAAGGATTGATTTTTCTGAAAGGAAAGAAAAAATGAAGCACGGATTTATAAGAGTGGGCGCAGCTTCGCCCGAAATCAGAGTTGCTGATGTAGAAAATAATCTTAACTCATGCATCATGCAGGCAAAGCACGCCGCCGATTTAGGAATCAAGGTGCTGGTATTTCCCGAGCTTTGCTTAACGGGTGCAACCGCGGCAGACCTCTTTTATCAGAAAACCCTTATAGCGTCAGCCGAGGAGGCACTCGGCAGATTTGCGCTTGAAACAGAGGCGCTTGACGTTATATCTTTCGTCGGACTTCCCGTGTCGGTGTCGTCACGGCTTTATAACGCTGTCGCGGCAGTCCACAGAGGTGAAATTTTAGCCGTAATTCCGAAAACCGTACTTTCAGAGGGTGAATCGAGATATTTCGGAGAAGCACCCGAGGAGAACGTAGAAATAATGCTCGCAGGGCAGAGCGTTCTGTTCGGAGCAGACGTGATTTTGTCTGCTGACACGGTAGACGAGCTTTATATCGGTGTTGCGGTCGGCTCGGAAATCGAGTCACCCTATTCTCCTCTTACAAGCCTTGCGCTCGGAGGCGCAACTCTCATAGTCAACCCCTCCGCTACCAAGGAAACTGTCGGCGGTGCTAAAGCCGCGCGCACGTTCCTTGAGGCCGAAAGCCGCCGTATGCTCGTTTCCGTAATTAAGTCGGAGGCGGGAGAGGGCGAGAGCGGAACGGACGCTATATTTGCGGCGAGAAGCGTTATTGCCGAGCTTGGAGACGTAATTAAGGAAGCTGTACCTTTTTCTGCCGACGGCTTGATATATACAGAAATCGACGTAGAAAAAATAGCGTCGGAACGCCGCCGCGACACCTCGCGCGGTGACCTCGTAGGATACGATTACGAGATGATAGGCTTCTGTCTTGGAGTCCTGGACTGCGAGCTTTCGCGCAAGATTGATAAATCTCCGTTTATCCCGGATAATCAAAAAGAGCTTGACGAGCAGTGCGAGCTTATTCTTAACATTCAGGCAAGAGCCTTGGCAAACAGACTTATCCGTTCGTATTCCACGGGCGCTGTTGTAGGTGTATCGGGAGGACTTGATTCTACCCTTGCGCTCTTGGCAGCGGCAAGAGCCGTTGACATTGCAGGTCTTGGCAGAGAAAAGCTTATCGCAGTTACAATGCCCTGCTTCGGCACAACCGAGAGGACGAAGGGCAATGCCGAGAAGCTCTCCGAGGCACTTGGCGCTACTCTTAAATGCATAGATATAAAGGCTGCCGTAAATCAGCACTTTGCAGATATAGGACACAGCCCCGAGGATTACAGCGTAGTTTACGAAAATGCCCAGGCACGAGAGAGAACGCAGGTTCTTATGGACGTTGCCAACGCTTCGGGCGCACTTGTTGTCGGAACTGGCGATATGTCAGAGCTTGCGCTCGGCTGGGCAACCTATAACGGCGACCATATGTCCATGTACGGAGTAAATGCGGGAATACCGAAAACGCTTATGCGCCATATCGTTGCATATTCTGCAAAGGTGTTCAGAGAAAACGGTGAAACCGAGTGCGCAGACGTTTTGTCTGACGTTTTGAACACTCCCGTAAGCCCCGAGCTTCTGCCGCCTAAGGACGGTGAGATAGCGCAGTGTACCGAGGGTATAGTCGGACCTTACGAACTTCACGACTTCTTTATGTATTATCACGTTCGTTATGGATTTGCTCCCGAAAAGATACTTCGTCTTGCTCTTTCGGCTTTCGGTGACGAGTATGACGAAAAGACGGTAAGAACGTGGCTCGGTGTATTTATGCGCCGCTTCTTCTCGCAGCAGTTTAAGCGCTCGTGTCTGCCTGACGGCCCGAAGATTTTTGATATAAGCTTCTCCCCCAGAGGCGATTTTGCTATGCCGTCCGATGCAGTCGGTAAGCTGTGGAACATCTGATACAAAAGCAAAAAAGAGAAAAAATGTAAACAATGGCTAACATATTTGACCTTTTTAAGAAAATTGAAAGCTCCGAAAGCTCTTCTGCTCCCGTAACGCATATAGTCGTAGGACTCGGCAATATTGGTAAGCAGTATGAGAAGACGAGGCACAACGCAGGCTTTCTCGCGATAGATTATATTGCGGAGAAGTGGGGCGCTAAAATTGACAGAGTGAAGTTTCATTCTACTGTCGGTGAGGCGTCGCTTCTTGGTAAACGAGTGCTTCTTATGAAGCCGTCGACGCTTATGAATAATTCGGGCGTCGCTATCGGCGAGGCTGCATCGTTTTATAAAATCCCTGCGGAAAACATTATCGTCCTGCACGATGAAATAAGCTTTGA
>JAZOAA010000145.1:0-11391 GCA_045595265.1 Eubacteriales bacterium | reverse complement strand
GCTCGGCAAGCTCAGGGTTGTGTGTAACCATGATAACAAGACGCTCACCGGCTATCTCCTTGATAAGGTTCATTATCTGCACAGAGGTTACCGTGTCAAGCGCGCCTGTCGGCTCATCGGCGAGAAGTATCTCGGGGTCGTTAACAAGCGCTCTCGCTATCGCGACTCTCTGGCACTGACCGCCCGAGAGCTGATTTGGCTTTTTGTGGTACTGATTTTCAAGTCCCACTCTGTCAAGCGCGCGTTTTGCCCTCTTCGTCCTCTCTTCTTTACCGATACCCGCAATAGTCAAGGCAAGCTCAACGTTGCCAAGTATCGTCTGGTGAGGAATAAGGTTATAGCTCTGGAAGATAAAGCCGACTCGGTGGTTTCTGTAAACGTCCCAATCCCTGTCCTTATACGACTTTGTGCTTCTGCCGTTTATAACGAGGTCGCCCGAGGTGTAGTGGTCAAGTCCGCCTACGATGTTAAGCATCGTCGTCTTTCCGCAGCCCGACGGACCGAGGATAGAAACAAACTCATGGTCTCTGAAAGCAATGTCAATACCCTTCAGCGCCCTGACCGTTTCGGACGAGGTAACGTAATCCTTCGTTATGCTTTTTAACTCTAACATTCTCTCTCTTCTTTCAAAATTAAAATTTTTCAGTATAATTATATAGTATATTTATGAACAATTCTATGAAATTTACAAAACTATATGTAAATAGGAAAAAATATTAAAAAGCTGCCACATATTTCCATAGTGACAGCTTTTGCGAATTTTAAGTTACAATGTGAGAATTAACGATATTACTTTTATGTCATGTGTCACGGTCTTTGCTTCTCTTGTAGCGTTAGCAGTTGGCGTTAAACATTACGGAGAATATTTTCGGATAAGCTCGTCAAACTGCTCTTTATTAAAGCATTTGCAATCAGTGCCGCTTAAATAATTTGTACCCGACCCAAATACATATTCGTGTCGATGCTGAAGGTACCCATCGGCGCTGATATATTCATATTCGCCGCTTTTGTAAGACACCTTTATAATTCGCTTTATAGTCTTTATAGTGTCTCTAGACTCATTCCACTTTGCCCATCCGCCTGTGCGACATTCCATTTCGCGAAAGTCAGAAAGAAACGTTTCGGTATCACTTACAGGATATAACTCAACTTCATCAATTGGAAAATCAAGATTATAGTTAAATCTTTTATCAACTAATTCTATCTTCGTTATCTCGTTTTCCGGATACATAAAGTTGTATTCGGTGACATCTCCGGAATCACGCGGCGGTGAATATTTTTCAATCAACCCAGCATACTGTTCTTCGTCGAAGTAACAGTCTACACCATTTGTGAAATATTCATAATTATGCGTGTACCTTTTATAATTGTTACGTCCTATAAGTTCATACTCACCCGTGTTATATGTAATCTTGATGATTCGCGAATTGCTTTCTACAGAGTCCGGCTCCATATAGGAATAGCAATCCATTTCCGAAAAATCGTTCAGAAAAGCTTCGGTATCCTCAACCGGATAAGCTGCTCTTATATCAACGTGGTTTGTTGTTATAATACCAACATCAACTATTTCAATTTTTGAAATTTCGGGAGAATCATAATAAAACGGAAAGTCAACTTTTGTAGAACATGAACTTAAACAAGTAATTATAAATAAGCAAACGGCGAACACCTCTAGAGCTGTAACAATTATGTTTTTTCTCATTATTATTCTCCTTTTATCATGTCATATTGCCAAGAGGAGCCTTTCCTCTTTATCCTAATTTTATCAATTTTTCCCTTGAAAGTCAAGAAATTTATGTCGGTTTTCAAAATTTCGGATACCTGCACAAGTGCGCTTTAGCGATTTTAGTTAATAAAACGCAAAAGCTGCCACATATTTCCATAGTGACAGCTTTTGCGAATTTTATAGGTAGCCGTGAGGGAATTGAACTAACAAGTCTTACGGCTAGGTTTAGATTTCAAATCCGATGAGCAGACCGCCCGCTTCCGCGTAGAAGCTGCAAAGACCGCCGGCGGTATCCACGGTTACGTCAGCATCGGGGAACTCGCCCTTGATTTTGTTTTTAAGATTTTCGGCGGCGTCGGGATTTACGGCGTGGTGGATACGCACTCTGCCGCCAGAGTAGCCCTCGCCCTTCATGTTGGTGAAGATATCCTTTATCATAGCGGCAGCGCCTCTCGATTTGCCCGTCATTTCAAGTGTTCCGACGTCGCTCGCGCGTCCAACGGCACGAATACCGAGAAGTCCCGCCATTTTTGCAACAAGGTGGCTCACTCTGCCGTTGTTAGCAAGATTGTGCATAGACTCGAGGGCAAAGATTAAGCGCGTGTGATTATGATATTCGGTGATTTTTTCCTTAACTGTATTAAAGTCCAGCCCCTCGCCGCAAAGCTCGGCAAGCTTTCTGATAAGCAGATAGTTTTCGGGACCGGTGGAGAGCGAGTCTATAACGTGAATGTTGCACTCGGTGTGCTCCTCTGCATACATTTTTGCCGCTGTGGTTGCCGCGTTGTAGCTACCGGACAGACCGCTGGTTATGGTTATGCAGAAGATGTTCTCCGCCCCCTCAAAGGCGGTGAGATAGTCGCCCGTGCTTGGGCAGGAGGTGTGAGATTTACCCTTATAGGTTTTTAGCTCGGAAAGCATAGCCTCAACGTCGAGGCCTTCGTCGTCAATATACTCTTTATTGTCTGTTATTATCTTCAACGGTGCCGATGCGAAGGAGATGCCCTCGTAAGACAGGGTATCCGCCGAGGAGTCGGTGACAATTTTGTAATTCATAAATAACATACCTTTCTTTTATATGTATAGGTATATTCTACCATTTTTTGTAAGTAAAGTCAAGATATTTCTCTTTTTTAGCCCCTGACACTTGATTTATCCACTAAATTATGTTAAAATAAATTAAATATATTCTAAGGCGGTAAAAATGAGGACTGAGTATCTTGAGGGCGGCAGAATATGCACGGCGCACGGCGTGCGCGGAGCTATGAAGCTTGAGCATTATTGCGATTCGGCAAGAGTGCTGGCGGGCGCCAAGCGCGTTTTTCTGAAAAACAAAGACGGCTCTTTTTCTGAAAGGCGGGTGCTTTCCGCCTCTGTCTCGGGGCAGTTCGTTATAATGAGCTTTGAGGGCATAGACTCGCGAGAGCAAGCGATAGCCATGCGCGCGGTGACGGTTTATCTTCATAGAAATGACGTACCTAAACCCGACGGTGCTATGTTTATCGCGGATATGATAGGGCTGCCTGTCGTTCATGCCGAGAGCGGAGAGCGACTTGGCGAGATAAAGGACGTATCTGACGCTACGGGCAGAAGAATTTTTACCGTAAAGACGGACGCGGGTGACGTTCTTTTACCCGACGTTCCCGAATTTATAAAGGAGATTTCCGAGGGCGGTGTGAAGGTTTTACCCATACCCGGATTTTTTGACGAGGCAGATGAAGTTTGACGTAATGACCCTCTTTCCTAACATGGTGCGCTCGGTTCTTGACGAAAGCATTATAGGCAGGGCGCAAAGCGGGGGAATAATAGAGGTGGAATGTCATAATATACGCGATTATTCCACGGATAAGCATAGAAAAACGGACGACACTCCATACGGTGGCGGTGTCGGCATGGTTATGACATGTCAGCCGATATACGACTGCTACCGCGATATAGTAGAAAAAATCCCCGAGGGCGAGAGCAAAAGGGTTATTTATATGTCGCCGAAAGGACGCATATTTTCTCACGACGTAGCCCGCTCACTTGCTTCCTATGACCGCCTTATATTCCTTTGCGGTCATTATGAGGGCGTTGACCAGAGAGTACTTGACGAGATAGTAGATGAGGAAATTTCTATCGGTGATTACGTAGTAACCGGCGGTGAGATTCCCGCTTGTATTGTTATCGACGCGGTGTCGAGGCTTCTTGACGGAGTTTTAGCATCTGCAGAGTGCTATGAGGGGGAGAGTGTCGCATCGGGAATACTTGAATATCCCCAGTACACAAAGCCCAGAGAGTTTCTTGGCAGGGAAGTACCGGAGGTGCTTCTCTCGGGCAATCATGCGCAGATAGATAAGTGGAGGCTCACCGAGGCTGTCAAGATAACCCGTGAGCGCAGACCCGACCTTCTTGCAAAGCACCCCGAAATAGAGGAGTCGCTAAAGCCTAAAGAAAAGAAGAGAAAAAAGAAAACAGAGTCTGTCAAATCTAACGAAAATTAAATTTTTAATAAACTCAGCCGCCACGCGCGGCGGAAAGGACCTTTATGGCTGGATCAAAGATTTGGAATATGATGGACGGATACGAGTCAAACAGAGACTCCTCCGGCCTTGAAAAGAAATTTTTCTCACGCGACGTCAGCCTCAGCGCAGGCTCGGCTCAGGCAAATCCTCATTCCCACATTGCTCAATTTTCAGCCTTTGTTATAAATCGCCTAACATACACGAAGTCGAAGGTTTACGGTGCGTCAGCTCTTACGTTTGGACTTTTGACGCTTGTTATACACTTTTTTAAGGATTATTTTGGTTTATCAGGAGGTGTATCGACCAGCGCGCTTGTAGTTGGGGCTGTCTTCTCGGCAATAGCCGTCCTGCTCTTGCTTTTTGATAAGCCCGTGCCTATCGTTTTGCAGGATTCACCGTTGCTTGAATTTGTGTTTTTCGAGTTCTTCTGTATACAGAGAGTTCATAGAGGTACAGGCGAGAGTTCATTCGGTTTAGGACTCGCAATTACGCTCGGCGCTTTGCTTGGAGGCTCTACTTATTTTGTGCATCCATTGTATATTGCGATGGGAATTTGTACGGTATTGTTTACAATAATTGCGTTTAGGTCTCCCGAATTTGCATTTTTCACCTCTCTTTTGCTTCTTCCGTATTTATCGTATATTCCAAACTCATTTGCCGTATTTTCCTTTACTGTAATCCTTGCCGCCGTATCGTTTGCGCGTAAGGTCGCTTGCGGAAAGAGAGTTTTCTCCTTTGAGCAGTACGATATACTGATACTTCTTTTAATGGCGATGATACTTATAAGCGGCATTTTCATAAAAGGAATGGAGTCGTTTACCTCGTCGGCTGCTCTGTGCATTATGTCGCTTGGATATTTTCTGACCTCGAATATTATAACGAACAGACGTCTTGCCGACAGAGCAATGAATGCCATAGCCGTATCGTCTGTCATTCCCTCGCTGATGTCCATTGGTGCGGCAATCGCTAAATTAGCCGACGGCGCTTCGTTTTCAGGGATATTTGGTATCAGAGCGACCTTTGAATCAACCGACCTGTACGCCGCCTTTCTTGTAGCGGCGCTGTGCTTTTCGGTAGCTCATGCAAAGCAGACCCATGCTCCGTTTAAGAAAACGCTCTATTCTCTTACCGCTTTCTTGAACCTTGTAGCACTTGTGCTTACGGGCGAGGTCTTTTGCATAGCAGCTTTGATAATAGGTGTTGCCGCATACTTTGCGTGTAAGTCCGGAAGACTCGCGCCCCTTCTTCTAACACTTTTGTTTATTCTTCCGTATCTTATTCATCTTTTACCGGATAGCTTTTTGAACAAGGTGTATGACCTTATACCCTCCTCTTCCGATTACAACAGCGTAAAGAATACACTTCTCGCATCGCTGAAGCTCTTCTCTAACAATTTCGTTTTCGGTGTAGGAATGGGAACGAATAGCTTTGCTTCCGAAATTAAAGAATACGGTATCACCGCTCAAAATTCGGGCAACCTGTTTTTAGAGCTTGCCTTAGAGGCGGGAGCGATGGCGCTCGTGTGCTTTATGCTTCTTATAGTCGTACGCTTGCGCCATAGGGTAAGATACCGCCCGTATATAAAGAATTCGGTATTTCACAATTCGCATCCGTCAGTCTCCGCGGCAATATTCGCGTTACTCTCTTACGGTTCTTTTTGCTATCTGTTTTCGGATGTTACGATGATGTATTTCTTCTTCGTCGTGTTCGGTATAGAGAGCGGAATGCTCAGAGTGGCAAGGCATGAGTGCGACGAGAGAGCGCTCTATTATCTGCACTCTAGAGCAGACGACTCGTCCGAGATAGACGTCTACCTCGAGCAGAAGGATAAAAACGAGAGAACACGCCCCACAAAATAACAAAAACGGTGTGTTTGTGCGAATAAAACGCTAAAACTTTCGTGAATTTTTGAAAAAAGTATTGATTTTTAACTCTGTATTTGATATACTTTATGTAATAGGAAATTTTAAGGAGATATTGAAATGATTTCCCGTAGTGTAACGATCCGCAATAACGTAGGCCTCCATGCAAGACCTGCAACCTTTTTTGTCCAGAAGGCAAACAGTTTTAAGAGCTCTATCTGGGTGGAGAAGGAGGACTGCCGCGTTAATGCAAAGAGCCTTCTCGGTGTTCTCTCGCTTGGTATTTCCAAGGGAACAGAGATTACTCTTATCGCTGACGGCTCAGACGAGGCTGATGCGGTAAGCGGTCTTGCCGAGCTTGTTGATAAGGAGCTTGGTGATAACTGATCCGAGCGCGTAAGGTGAGGATAAAGGACGGCTGTGCCTGAGCTCAAGGTTTTTTCTTCCTTGTTGTTTGGGTGAGCCGTCCTTTCCCTTTTTATTTTTATGAAAGGAGAGTCGGATGGATATACTTAAGCTTCGTGAGAAGGCGGCATCATTGCCGTCGGTACCGGGCGTATATATTATGAAAGACTCGTCAAGCGAGGTTATTTACGTCGGAAAGTCAAAAAAACTTAAAAACAGAGTATCAAGCTACTTCGTCGGCTCTTCTCATACACCAAAGACGGCGCGAATGGTAAGCCGTGTTGACGACTTTGACTATATTGTTTGTAAGACCGAGATAGAGGCATTGACGCTTGAGAACGTGCTGATAAAGCGCCATAGCCCGAAATATAATATCAAGCTCAAGGACGCAAAGTCTTACCCTTATATAAAGGTAACGGCAGAGGAATACCCGCGACTTCTCGTAACCAGGACTCGAGCGTCCGACAGAGCGAGATATTACGGACCGTATTCGGGTTCTGCGCAGGCACACGCGGCGCTGGAGGCGGTTATGGCGATATTTAAGCTCCCATGCTGCAAGCGTAGCTTTCCGAGAGATATCGGCAAGGGGCGCCCTTGCATATACCGCGACATCGGCAGATGCGTGGCGTTGTGCACGGGCGGAGTTGAGCGAGATGAGTACCGTGAGCTTGTCAAGAGCGCATGCCGCGTTCTAGACGGCAACACCTCCGATGCAAAGAGGGAAATATACGAGGATATGATGGCGGCATCGGAACAAATGGAGTTTGAGCGCGCGGCGCTTATGCGTGATAGACTCGCGGCTCTTGATAAGCTTTCTGAAAAACAAAAGGTTGTCGCAGACTCCAAGGTAAACCGCGACGTATTTAACGTATATATATCGGATAACGCTTCCGCTCTTGCCGTTCTTACTGTCAGGGACGGCGCGCTTATCAATAAAGGCGAGTTTTTGCTCTCTGCCGCAGTGCAGCCGTCATCTGATGAGCTGGTATCATTAGTTGCCTCACATTACGACGGCGTTGGGACTATTCCGCCTGAAATTATGCTCGGATTTGATGCGTCGGAAGAGGATATACAATTGCTTTCGGAGTATCTTTCACTCTCCGCTGGGCGCAAGGTAAACGTCAGATTGCCCGAGAGGGGCGAGGGAAGGGCGATGTGCAACATGGCGTACGAAAACGCGCGTGAGTCCGCGCGTCAGCGACTTCTCGACTCGGAGAGGGAGGATAAAAACGTAAAGCGCTTGGGCGAGATTTTGGCTCTTCATGAAATTCCAAGAAGAATAGAAGCATACGATATATCCAATATCGGAAACGAGAGCATCGTAGCATCAATGGTGGTATACGAGTACGGCAGACTTAAAAAAAGCGACTACCGTCTTTTTAACATAAAGACGACAGAGGGAGCTGACGACTACGGCTCAATGCGCGAGGCCCTGACCAGAAGGCTTACCCACGTGGGTGACGGAACGCTCTCTCTCGGTCAGATGCCCGACCTGTTGCTTATAGACGGAGGCGATGCTCACGTCGGGGTGGCAAAAAGCGTTCTTTCATCGCTCGGACTTGAGATAGCCGCGTTCGGTATGGTTAAGGACGATTTTCACAAGACCAGAGCCTTAACAGACGGCACACGCGAAATTTCCATAGCAAAAGAGTTCGATGTGTACGCTTTTATTTACAATTTGCAGGAAGAAGCTCACAGATTTGCGGTTAAAAACTCACAGAAGAACAAAATTAAAACTATGACTCACTCTACTCTTGAAAAAATCGAGGGCATAGGACCCGCAAAGGCAAAAGCTCTTCTTGGCGCCATGCCTCTTGGCAAAATACGAACGGCGAGTGTTGATGAGCTTATGACGGTGAAGGGCATAGGCATCTCGGATGCAGAGAGAATACACGAATATTTTAAGCAAAGGAAAGAAAAATCAAAATGATGAGAATAATAACGGGTATAGCAAAAGGAAAAAGGCTTAACACACTTGAGGGGGAGGCAACACGTCCTACCTCCGAGAGAATAAAAGGAGCTATATTTTCCTCTATACAGTTTGAGGTAGAGAACAGAGTAGTGCTCGACCTTTTCGCAGGCTCGGGGCAGATGGGACTGGAAGCTCTTTCCAGAGGCGCACAGCGCGCTGTGTTTATAGATTCCTCGCGCGAGGCTATGGAAATAGTTAAGAAAAATGCAAAGGCGACTGGGCTTGACTCCTCTTGCCACTACCTTGTCAGCGATTTTCGCAATTATATACGCAAGGCATCAGGAAGAGAGCAATTTGACCTTGTTTTCGTAGACCCGCCATACTCTATGCAGTGCTGTGCTGAGTGCGCAGCGCTTCTCAAAGAAAAAGGGCTGTTAATGGAAGGCGCTATCGTTGTTCTCGAGTCGGGCGAAGAGGAGATAGATCTCGCGGATCCCAGACTTTCCGCTTATGAGGTGATAAAATCGACTCATTACGGCAAAAAAACCTTCGTAAACGTCCTTGTTTATAAGGGGGAAGAAAATTGAAGGTAATTCTTCCCGGTAGCTACGACCCGATAACGCTCGGACATCTTGATATAATAAAAAGAGCCGCAGCACAGTTTGATGAGGTGTACGTTGTTGCATTTATAAATCCGAGCAAAGAGTATCTTTTCTCGGTTGAGGACAGGGTGGCTATGATGATGCTTGCAACGGACGAGCTCGATAACGTTCTTGTAAGCTACTCTGACGGCCGCGTTGTAGATTATATGCGCGAGCACGGAATAGAAAAAATAATCAAAGGTTATCGAACCGAGGCAGATCTGCCTTGGGAGCTAGAGCAGGCAGAGTATAATAAAAAGCACGGATATGAAACGGAGCTTTGGCTTTGCCAAAATGGATATGAAAATATAAGCTCTACCGCTGCGCGGAAAAGAATTTTGGCGGGTGATAGTTGCGATGAGCTTCTGCCGAAGGCGGTCGTGAATTATATAAAAAATGAATATAAGTAAAGAAAAGTTAACAAAAATGAATAATTTGGAAAACAAAAATGATTTTTTAGGTACAGCCCCGATAGGAAAGCTTCTCTTTAAGCTTTCTGTACCAACGATACTTGCGCAGCTTATAAATATGCTTTACAATATCGTTGACCGTATATATATCGGTCATATGGGAGAGGGAGGAGAGCTGGCGCTTACAGGAGTTGGCGTTTGTATGCCTCTTATAATGATAGTTACGGCGTTTGCCGCTCTTATAAGCTCGGGCGGCGCTCCTCGAGCATCAATATTTATGGGTAAGGGAGATAACGACTCCGCCGAACGCACGATGGGCTCGTGCTTTAGCGCCCAGATCGTTATTTCGGTTATACTTACCTCGGTGTTGCTGATTTTCGGCCGAGATCTTTTACTCGCATTCGGCGCAAGCGAAAACACGATAGCTTATGCCCACGGTTATATGTCTGTATATGCTTTAGGAACGGTGTTCGTTCAGTTGACTCTTGGTATGAACGCATATATAACGGCACAGGGCTTTGCCAAAATAGGCATGATAACCACGGTTATCGGCGCTGTATTAAACATTTTGCTTGACCCGCTGTTCATATTCGTTTTTGATATGGGAGTGAGAGGTGCGGCGCTTGCCACTATAATTTCCCAAGGTGTGTCTTGCGTGTGGGTCGTGTCGTTCCTTTGCGGAAAAGGCTCAATTCTTCGCCTTCGCTTAAAAAATCTTATACCGAATATGAAGCTTCTCCTGCCGTGTCTTGCGCTGGGCCTTGCGCCTTTTGTAATGCAAGCGAGCGAGAGCGTGATTTCGGTTTGCTTTAATTCATCGCTTCTTGAATACGGCGGAGATATTGCGGTAGGAGCAATGACTATTCTCACGAGCGTTATGCAGTTTGCAATGCTTCCTCTGCAAGGGCTAGCGCAGGGCGCTCAGCCTATAACAAGCTATAATTTCGGTGCTAAAAATGTCGATAGAGTGAAAAAGAGCTATAAATATCTGTTGGTTTCAAGCCTTCTGTATTCATTGACGATTTGGGCGCTTGTGATGATGTTTCCGTCGGCATTCGCCTCAATATTCTCCGCCAACGACGAGTTGGTGAACTTTACAGCCGGGGCGCTTCGCGTATACACCGCGTCGCTTGGAGTATTTGGAATCCAGATAGCGTGTCAGATGACGTTTGTTTCCTTGGGCTGCGCCGGCGAGTCCGTGACGGTTGCGGTAATGCGAAAATTTATTTTGCTTTTGCCGTTGATATTCATACTTCCGAATTTCATACCGGATAAAACCTTTGCAGTATATCTTGCCGAGCCGATAGCGGATGCTTTATCCGTTGCGTTTACAGCGGCGCTCTTCTTCTTCAGATTCAAAAAAGCCCTGAAAAGTATAGAATAATTAAAAAAGTACGGAATAGCTCTTCCTATTCCGTACTTTTTATAAATTGAAGCGAAATTATTTTTATGTTTTGAAAAAATGATTTTTTCAAAAAAATTCATTTAGGTACTTGACAAATTCTTTTTGCTTTGCTATAATATTAAAGCACGAAACGGAAGGTTAGCTCAGTTGGGAGAGCATCTGCCTTACAAGCAGAGGGTCACAGGTTCGAGCCCTGTACTTTCCACCAAATCAGTATATAGGAAGCATTTTTAGCTAATTATATAGTCACGGAAGTGACGACAGAAGTATGGCTTGGTAGCTCAGTTGGTTAGAGCGCTAGCCTGTCACGCTAGAGGTCGTGGGTTCGAGCCCCATCCGAGTCGCCATCTTCTGTGCTTATGCTACCGGCTCGAACAGAGGAGGTAGTGAATGACAGTCCGGTGGACTGTCAGAGCCGACGGCGACCAAGGCGCGCAGTCCGCGCCGCGACCGAGCCCCACCCGAGTCGCCATCTTCCGGAAACTGAATAACTGCGGATTTAGCTCATTTGGTAGAGCGCCACCTT
>JAZOAA010000144.1:0-3385 GCA_045595265.1 Eubacteriales bacterium | reverse complement strand
GAATTACGTCCACAAAGCGCGGCTCGATCACCTCGGTACAGGCGGGTTACGTTCCTGCGGATGACCTTACCGACCCTGCCCCCGCAACAACATTTGCACACCTTGATGCAACAACCGTTCTTTCGCGTTCCATTGCATCTCTCGGTATCTATCCCGCGGTTGACCCGCTTGACTCCACGTCGCGTATTCTCGCGCCCGACGTCGTTGGTATAGAGCATTACGAGGTTGCAAGAGGCGTCCAGAGTATTCTCCAGAGATATAAGGAGCTTCAGGATATCATAGCCATCATGGGTATGGAGGAGCTTTCCGAGGAGGATAAGCTCATAGTCGGAAGAGCCAGAAAGATACAGCGCTTCCTCTCCCAGCCCTTCTCGGTTGCCGAGCAGTTTACAGGTATGGAGGGACGCTACGTTCCCGTTAAGGAAACGGTCAGAGGCTTTAAGGAAATCCTTGAAGGCAAGCACGACTCCCTTCCCGAGTCGGCATTCCTCTTCGTCGGTACTATCGACGAGGCGGTAGAGAAGGCAAAATCTCTTGCAAAAGAGGCGTGACGGGTGACGGATATGAAAGCCTTTTCTATTGATATCGTGACGCCCGACGGACTTGAGTTTTCGGGCGAGGCGGAGAGCCTGCTCGTTAAATGTGAGGAGGGCGACGTTGAAATTCTGGCAGGTCATGCCGATTTTCTGGCAGCCGTTTCAACCGGCAAGGCGCGTATAAGAATAGACGGCAAGGATAGATTTGCAGCGGTTTCGGGCGGATTTCTCACTGTAAACGGAGGGAAAGCAAAGCTCGTTGCCACGACGTTTGAATTTTCAGAGGATATCGACCTCGACCGCGCCCTGCGTGCTAAAGAAAGTGCCGAGCAGATGCTCGCTTCCCCCAAGGGAGAGCTTGACGAGCGCATAATCAAGGCAAAGCTTGCGCGTGCGCTCAGCCGTATAAGCGCCGCACAAAAGTAAGAAATATATGAAAAAGAGAGAACGATTTTGTTCTCTCTTTTCTTGTTTTTATGGAAAAATTGCGGTTTTTGCAAACAAATCTTTACATTTTATATAAATTCGCGCTCGTTTATCACAAGCTTGAACGCGAGTCCCAGCGTCTCGGCGGCGCGTCTGCAGAGCTTCATTCGCACGAGGAATATCTCAAAATAATCCATAAGCGAGCTTATCGACGTGTCAATTGAGATGTTTAACGTAACGCTGCTTTTTGGCATGTCTACAACGAGGCTCGATGAGGTTACGGAGTAGTTCACTCTGTCGTGAATGTCAAAGGTTTTCATATCGGAGTTTCTCACCCTGGTGCGTCTGACGTCCGACTTGTCAGCAAGAATAAGCGCCGCAGCCAGAGGACTTACGGGTATTCCCGTACCCTCGTCGTGATTTCCTATCGCCGTTACGACCTTGGCAATCTCCGCGGGCGGCATACCCATATTATCGAGTATTCTGAACGCCATAACCGCGCCCGACTGCGAGTGCTCCTCCCTGTTCACAAGATTGCCTATGTCGTGCATGAAGCCTGCAATTCTCGCAAGCTCCACCGTCCGCTCGTCATATCCAAGCTTGGTGAGAATATCCGCCGCGCACTCGGCTACCTTCGTCACGTGGGCAAAGCTATGCTCCGTGTAACCAAGGGTGACGAGCGACTCGTCAGCCGCCTTTATATATTCACGTATTGCCGCATCGTTCTTAATTTTCTCAAAGCTAACGTCCATCTCCGCCTCCGAAATCAAAAATCTTCTGTCAGATACATTATAATATATTTTGCCTGTCTTTTCAATACTTATAGTAAAATCAGAAGCAAAAAAAGCGATAACCCGACTCTTTGTATTGACAAATGTCAAAAAAAGTGGTAAAATATATCCGTCACACAAATTGAATATTTCACTCAGCAACGGGAAAATACTTTGGTAAAAGGTGTTTTCTCTATTTTCTCATCTCGTTGTTGGGGAATCAATTTGTGTGACAACAATTGGAGAAAACGCTTTTTCGGTGCGATGACTCCGGTTGTCGCACTTTTTGTTTTAAGGAGTCTTTCCATGAAAAAAAGAGAAAACGGAATAGAAAAAGAGGTTGACTCGCTCGGAAGAGTTGTTTTGCCGAAGTCATCCTCATCCACCGCTTACCGCCTTCGGCTGCGGTCCCCCTTCCCCTATCTTGGGGAAGGCTAATATAAGCCTTCTCTAAGGAAGAGAAGGTGGCATACGAGAATTTATTCGAGTATGACGGATGAGTATGTTCGTGAGTCGGCATTACCCCTGCGTGCCGTTGCATAGTAACAATAAGAAAGAACCCAACGTACGCCCAAAACGCTCCCACTCGGTGAGAGGTCATAAAATATCGTATTGACAAATATCAAAAAAAGTGGTAAAATAATAGCACCACACAATTCAATATTTATACTCGGTTTGGGGGAATACTACCTTGGCAAAAGGTGTGTTCTCCTTCTGCTCATTTCCTAAACCGAGTGAGAATTGTGTGGTAACAATGGAAGGGACATGCTTTTTCGGTGCGTTCCTTCATTGGAACGCACTTTTTGTTTTTAGGAGATATACTAATGAAATCGAAGAAGGAAATGATACGCGAGATAGTAAAAAGGTTTGGATTTTTCCCCGTAGTCATTGAGGTTTACAGAATAGTGATGAAAGCCGTGACTCTGGTAGCAAACTTTTTTCTTACCTTCGCAGGCGTAGTATACTTAAGAAACGGCTGTTATTGGTCTGCCGCGATGCTTATCGGAGGCTCGGCGCTCATATATCTCCTCGCTCTTAAGGATCACTCCGAGGACGGAATATACAGGTGGTCAACGGAAAATTATCACACAAAGGACCACCTTCTCTTAACGACGGTGGTGCTTTATCTCATTATAATAATCCTTCAAATACTGCTTATATGTTTATCTCATCTGCTAAAAAATATATAAAAAAGACACCCGCAAGGAGTGCCACATATATTCTCACTGCTTTGAGCGGAGCGTGATTACGCAGTAATCGCATTTTGTTATGCGCTTACTGCCCGAGTTTGCCTGTGGCAAACATCGTCGCGAAAAATTGCTTCGTGCAATTTTTTCGCTCGGGGCTGCCCCGCACATTTGTGCGGAATCCCCGTAATCCTAACTCCAAAAGCAAAAAGACCAACCGCAAGGGCTGGTCTTTTACTTTTGGAGCGGATTACGGGGCTCGAACCCGCCACCTCCACCTTGGCAAGGTGGCGCTCTACCAAATGAGCTAAATGCGCGGATATGGTGCCTCCGGTCGGAATCGAACCAGCGACACGGGGATTTTCAGTCCCCTGCTCTACCAACTGAGCTACAGAGGCATATGGAAAAATGGCGACGCGGAAGGGACTTGAACCCTCGACCTCAAGTCGGATCGTAGCCATGTCGT
>JAZOAA010000143.1:0-15774 GCA_045595265.1 Eubacteriales bacterium | reverse complement strand
ATTTCGGGAAATATCAGCGTAGAGTACGCCGTTCCGTATTTTGAAAATGAGGTCTTGTAGATACGCTCACGGGATAACACCTCCACCATCCAAAGCGGAATCCCACCAGGGCATTTTAACTCCATCAAAACCTTGCATTCGGGAAGGATCGGTGTGCCGTACACAGTCGAGCAAAGGTTCACGTCGGTCTGTCGGGATAAGATATTATCGTCAAAGGTCACTCGAAAATCTCCGCCGCCCTTATCGTAGTAGGCTTCTCGCTCATAGGAGAGGAACACCGTCGGCTTTAGTTTTCCGTAAAAGTCGATAAAATAATCGATCTCTCGGGATATCTGCGTGTTCACGGGACACGGATTTTCTCGGCATACCCACGACATAGCATCCGCTTCGCACAGCGGAAGTCTGCGCTTGTATACCACCTTTTGATATTTCTTTTTCAGTTCCACGAATACCGTGCTGTCGGCGGGTGCTTGGGAATAACTTCGTATTCGTATCTTTTCTTTATAGGCAGGTTTCTCGATGGAACGCCGTATCAACCTATAATTGTCGGTATCGAAGTAGATGTTTCGTATCGTTGTTCTGCCATACTTGTCAAGCTGCATATAGGTCGATATCGCTTCAAGTATCTTTTCTTTCTGTTCGAGTGTCAGCATATATTTTAGTTCATACCGTTTGAACACAGTTTGAAACGCCATACGAAATCCTCCTTTCCCATTTTACAAGGAGATTATATCACGGCTCGCTAAAGATGGGCTAAAGATAACGACACAGAAAAAACTTTTCTTTGCTTACAGCGACTCAATTTTTGATATGTAAAATCACCGCCAAAATGCTTGACGGTGACTTTGAATACTTATTTGAAGGACGGCGCATGTGTTTCATTGTTAGCGAAAGTATTAGGTCCGGGATTTGAGAGTGAGAAATACATTTTGGCCGCTTTTGTCGTACCGAAGTCACGGTTCGATCCCGTTTCCTGCACCTTGTTGAAGGCATCACGAAACATCTGATTGTGAGCTTCCTCGCGGTTGAGAAGAAAATCAATGGTTTCTCTGACCTTCTTATCATCAATCTGACGGTAGAGATATTCATATACAACCTTTGCTCTTTGCTCTGATGCGATGTTAGAGAGCAAGTCAGCGCACAGGTCGCCCGTCACAGTAACGTAATCGCCCGTCCAAGAATATCCCGAGGAATTGATGAGTCCGGGATTGAGTCCAAGCAGAACGTGCGTCTGCACCTCTCCCGCCTGAACCTTGGTTGCGTCCACATCGTGTCCGTTGAGCAGATTGATGGTTTGCGCTACCATCTCCATGTGCCCAAGCTCCTCGGCTGCAATATCAAGAAATAAATCCTTGATTTCGGGATCTTTAATACGAAAGCTCTGTGACATATACTGCATAGCAGCCTTAAGCTCACCATTACCTCCGCCAAGCTGTTCCTGAAGGAGAACTGCATACTGCGGATTCGGCCTTTCTACCTCTACGGGATGGAATAACATTTTTTCGTGTTTGAACATATATACCTCCGTTTTTTGTATTCAGCGTTATTATTTCCCAAAGTAGAGAAAAATATATTGATGAAGGCAGAATTTTATGGTACAACAACTCCTGTTAATAAGAATTTTCACAGGCGTGACGACAGAGGTTTCCGCGGCGATGATTTGCAGATGGTTTGTGGTTGACCACAGTTTTGACCATTTACAGAATTTTTCTGTGTGGCAACGTACGGACACATTGGTCGAAAACGCGAAAATTTGCGGAATATACGTGTTATTTCAGAGCAGATTTGTGTATTTTGCATTTTATTGACCGCAAGTAGAGACACTCCTATAATCTGGCATAAAATTACGTTCTTTTTATCCTTGAATTGGTAGGATTGACGTTTGAGCACATCACAACTATTGCCTGTGCGGTTATATACGTTTCCGTTTTATATTTCTTTCGGGCAAAAACGAATTTATTTCCAATCGATGAGATAATCCTTGTTTTGCTCAAACATCTCACCGACCATTTTCTCGATTTCGTCGAGGGTGAGAACTGCGGAGGTAAGTGGATCAAATGCGCAGGCGAGGAATATCTTGTGTGCATCTTTTTCAAGTGCACCTTGAACGGCAAGCTCCTCACAACGTGCGCTGGTGTTAATGAGAACGGAAAGCTCCTCAGGGAGAGCACCGACCGCAATCGGTTCAAATTTGCCGCGACTTGCAAGAACAGGAACCTCTACACAGCATCCCCTCGGAAGATTATCAATAAGGCTGAAATTCCTTACGTTACCGTTAAACTTGATTTTCTCGATGCCGTACTATGTACACACACACACTATGATCATGCAGACCCGTGGACATTGCCGAGAATAGCAGAGCAAAACGAGAAAACTAAATTCATAATTCCTGCACCCGAAGTAGATGTAATCGCCTCATATGGAATAGACAGAGCTCGTATAATTCCTGCATACGCCGATATGCCTATCGAGTTGGAAGGATATACCGTAATCCCGATCCCATCGGCTCACGAAATTCTCCACATTGATGAGAAAGGAAATTATCACGAGCTTGGATACATTATAGATGATGGGCAGAATCGCATTTTCCATGCGGGCGATATGTGTATGTATGATGGACTTACGGAAAGACTCAACAATATCGACGTAGCCATCTTGCCGATCAATGGCAGAGACTATTTCAGAAACGCGAACGATATTATAGGCAACTTTGATTCCGTAGAGGCGGTAGCGCTTTCAAAGATCATTAAGGCGGGACTATTGATACCCGTCCATCACGATCTTTACGATATTAATAGAGTAAATCCTGCACATTTTGTTGATATGCTTATGAAGATTCATAGTGAGCAAAAATATCACATTTTCGTTCCGGGTGAAAAATATATTTACGCAAGCTAAGTCTCATTGAGCACAGAGCAATATTTTCCACCGAGGTAGCATTACCATCATTCTCGCCTCCCTCACCTTCTTCAAAGGGAGAGTCTACATTATAGTATAATGGCTGATTGTCGGGATCGTTCACGGGCACATAGTAAGAATTAGTCTTATGGAAATCCAGACTATCCATAAGAAGATGCACGTCACAATAGGAGAAACCGCATATGGACGTTGATATGTAAACATTACTATGAGTTCCTTTGCCTGATGCGACCTTGACTCCGTTGTGGTCATTATTGACAGAAACACGGGCGGTATAGTTATTGCGGCAAAGAATGCCTAGTCGCTCAGAGTTATGAACGAAAAGATTAAAATACGTGAAATAGACAAGTTTTTTCTTGCTGCAATACACGGCGTGCCGAATAAAGGTCCGACACGCTGAAGGGCTATCTCTTAAAGGACGAAAAAACGAAAACTGTCAGAGTCTATGAAAAAAAGCGCCACCAGAGGCGCAAAGGAGATAATCACGAAATATAAGCTTCTTGCAAAGACTGGGGACACATCTCTTATCGAGGTTGAATTGCTTACGGGCAGAACGCACCAGATACGCGCACACATGGCGCATATCGGTCACCCGCTTGTCGGCGATGGCAAGTACGGAGTCAACCGCGAGGATAGACAAAGGGGCTACAAATACCAAGCGCTATACTCTTACAGACTGAAATTTTCCTTTGACACATTGGAGCCGACGTCTCTCGATTACCTGAATGGCAAAGAGTTCAAAATCCCAAAAAAAGATATATATTTCACAGCAGAGTTCTTTCGATATATGACCGCCTCAAATGCATTTCGCATTTGAGGCGGTGGTTTTTGATATTATTGAATGTCAAATCTTGTGAAATCTATAGTGTAGATGCAGTCAG
Organism: Eubacteriales bacterium; assembly: GCA_045595265.1. Classification (GTDB taxonomy): domain Bacteria; phylum Bacillota; class Clostridia; order Oscillospirales; family CAG-272; genus UBA1740. Next base: position 11,974 of record JAZOAA010000143.1, on the reverse strand, counting down.
AACGCATATCGGAGAAGCGTAGATATTTAACGGCTTTATCGGTTGCCAAATCTGCAAACGTATAAGATTTTGCGTTACCATTTGTATAAACGTACATTTCTCCCGTAGTCCAATTGTACGTTACGCGTATAGTTATACTGCTATTCAGTAAATTAGAAACATTTGCACCACTAAGGTAGGTACATGTATCGTTCCAGACTCTGATACGAGCCTCACCACTATAATTTTGCGCATATAAGTCAAATTTATTTATGACGTTTCCATCTTCGTCAAGAAGCTCAAACAAATTCATATGCATGCCGAGAGCCACCTGACTGTATGACACTGTAAAATCAAGAGTCATAATATTAGTATTTGTGAGCGCGTCACCGTCCTCTGCGCGTCTATCATTAACGGTAAGAATTTGATCTGCGGAAACGACTATTGTGTGTCCTGTTACTTCAATGGAGGTACCGGACGCTATCTTTGTAGTAGTTGCGGTACCGTCAGCAGCATAGCTTGTTACATTTAAGTTAGCAACACCGGCAATTACGGGCGTTATGGTTCTTGTAGCAATGTCGGCTGATATATCAAATATAGCTCTATCGCTTGTTCCGTCAAGCGTTCCACCATCAACATATACGTAAGCAAGGTTTGAAAGAAGGTACTTATCGGTATTGTAGTTGAAATATTCCTGTGCGGCTATACCGTAATCAAGGAGCGCGTTATAGAGCTTTGTCTGCTGCTCGGTAGGTGTTACGGTATAATTCATTTCCCAAAGGTACTCTGCAACGCTGTATGACACCATATTATCATAAGTAATTTCACTACCTACTACGTGAGGTACAGCGTAAATAGTGTCGCCTATCGCCTTGGCAGGAATACCAAAGCTTCTGTATACGGGATATGCGGGATTGGGAGTATACTCACGAGCGGAAAGAGTTGCGTTATAAACAGTCGCCTCGGCATTTTCAGCAGGGTTTTCGATATAGAGAAGAAGCTCTATTTCCGCCCCCTCGGCAACCTCAGAGTTATTTAAGGCATAGTAGAGATAAATTTCATCTGCATAATAAACGCTGTAAGAAGCAATCTTAGGCTGTGCGATGGTTGCTGTGTTTTCAATTTCTTCCGCCGATGCTCCAAATCCTATCACAAGACCGAACATCATCAATACGGAGAGCGCTAAAAGAAGAATTTTTGTTGCTTTTGTTTTCATTGTTAGTTTCCTTTCTTTCCTTTTTAATTTCTTTCAGGGGTCCAATCGCCCCAGCTTCCCTCTTCACCGTAGGGAGATGACGTTGCGATAACGTCTGCGTCTTGGAGCAGGATTATCTCAAGCTCCGTTTTTTCGTAATTTTGCTTTTTCATTTTTCCTCCTCATTATATATTATTTTTTATTTTTGTAAATTCGAGCTGCGTGAAATCTATCTCACACGCCGCGTTCTCGCTGATAGGAGTGACGCGAGCCTGTACCGCCGGTGTGCTTGTCGCACCCACGTTACCCTCGTAGGACGAGATGTCGATAGCAGAGCCAACAGTGCCGTTACAGGTTATGGTAACAGTTCCTGCCGCGAGGTCATAGTTAAGTTCAAAGGAAATATCCGTAGCGCCTTTATTGCCAAGACTGCCGCCTATAAGCGAAATGTAACCGTCGGCATTCTTGCCCGAAATTCTGATACGCCATCTCGTTGCAGTATCGGTCGAGGACTGATAATCGTTAGCAAACAGATAAAGAGTTGATAAAACGTTGCCGTCAGCATCGAGAAGCTCTATGCTGTGAAGAGGCTCTTGCTGTGTCAAGGTTGAATAATTAACTGTTAATGCCAGCTTGACGGTGTTTTGAGTTTCGGCCTCTGCGGAAACGTCTGTGAGATCAAGCGTCAGCGTTTCACTTGTGGTATCGTCCTCCGAGGGATTTTCTTCCTCCTCGGGAGGCTGCTCCGCATTTACATAGGTAGCATCGGCAGTCACAATATCAACGCTATACGCTACCTCATCGAGCAGCGCCTCAAAGGCAACAGAAGCTATCGGGGTATCCGTCGCATTTTTATCAAAGGTGTGCTCCGCGAGATTACCGTTTGTATAAACCTTCATAGCTCCGCTCGTCCAGTTATACTCGATGCGGAAGGTAATATCCATACCTAGCTTGTTACCGACATTTGCTCCCGTTAGGAAGCCGACTTCGTCAGCAAAGGCTCTTATTCGGTATCTCTCCGTTGCCGTTGACTGGGAGTCGTCATAATCATGACAGTAAATGAAAATACTGTTGATTACATTTCCGGCACTGTCGAGGAACGAGAGCTTATTCATATTCTGGCCGCCCACAACTTTACTGTAATTTACCTTAAATTCAGTGGTAAGGAGGTTTGCGCCCTCGTCTACGGTTGTAACCGCCTTTGTCACAGTTTCCTGACGAACGGGAATCTCGGGTGTTGTGCCTGCCCTGCCTGTCGCAATATTTTCTGCCTTAACATCGGAATATGTAAACTTTGAGTAAGCGTCAAGGTTAGTGAATACAACCTTTGCTACCGGGACTTTAGAAGCTTCTTCTACTAATGTTTTCGTAACTTCTTTTCCATTAGTGATAACCTTTATCTCGCCGGTTGCAAAGCAATACTCAATCTTGATAGATATATCCTGCTCCATCTTATTACCGACGTTAGCACCTGACATATAACCGTAACCGTCCTTGAATACTCTTATGCGGAATCTCGGATTACCCACAAGGGCTTTGTCATAATCGTGACAGTATACGGTGTATTCGCTGAGAGTATTATCTTCTTCGTCAAGGAATGATATTTTCGCAAGGTGAGAACCGCCCGTTGCCTCTGTAAAGTTAAGCGTTGTTTCAAAAACAGAAGTATCAAGCGTTTTATCATCCGTCGCGACTGGAATGGACATGTTGACCTTTGTTCCTTCGGGAACAATTCCCCACGTAGAGTTAGGGTCGTCTACGTTAAGATGTTTTTCATTATTAAGAACCCTTGTAGCATATTCACCGTTTGTCTCGTAAGAGCGAAGATTGTCAAGAAGCAGGGTGCAGCTTTTTCCGCTCATTACATATATTTCCGTAAGATTGAAGGTGTCGGGAGTTTGACCTACCGAGCCATCCTTTGGTTTATTATAATATCCGTCGCTGACAGCAACCGCAGTGCCGTCTATGTAAACTACGGTTCTTACGGTTTCGTGATCTCCCCTGTAATGCTCTATCTTAAGGCTGTACCAACGCTCTTTTTCCAAAACAACACCCAGATCTCTGGTTATAGACGTTTGGTCAGAGTTGGTAGTTTCCTCAAAGAGCGTAATACGCCCGGAGATATTCTTAAGGCTTAGCATATACGTAGGCGACATAGTAATAGTGAGAACGTAATTTGTATCTATATCTTCTATATATATATCACCTTCAAATACATATATGTTTGCTCCGAGAAGAGCGCTGGTATTATTTATCTGTACACTATCGCCGCCGTCATTATTTGAATTAAAGCGCAGAACATGCTTATTGTCGTCTCCGCGTCGGTGTTCCACGACCTCGGCACCGTCACCGGTAGATCCCTTGAACACTACTACATCTACCGACGGTCCTCCTATATCATCCTCCTCAAAGGTGATAGGCTCCGGCTCCTCGTATTCGTCCTTTACTATCTCTCCAAGTGCTTCAAGCTCTGAAATAAATTTGAATCTGTCGCTGGTCGTATACCTGGGTACAATATACTCTTCTATATCAAGTGCTTGGAAAATATGCTCTACAAGAGCGCATATCATAGTTCCTGTTCCGTTCAAATCTCCCTCGACCTGATACTTTACAGCAACATTTACGCCCTCCGCGGTTGGAGTGGAATAATCCGGCATATACGAGAATGATCCGTCACTCTTACGGAACATTGCCACCTTTTCTGCCGTTCCCTTTATAGCCACGGGAGCTAATTCTCTTGCCTTGTCGATAATCTCGGCTGATTTTGCTTCCTTTTCCGAATCGGTGCCTGATGAATAGTTTTGTATATTAGTAATAATATATCCAACGCACGACCAGGCATTATAAACGTCTACCGCAGCTGCCGGCACCTCATCCGTCAAGAGCGAGTCAAAGGTGCTCTCTATCGCTTTTTGTGCATTTGGGAACTCTGCCTTTGCCTGATTATAAAAATATGCGATTTTATGAAGTCCATTTGTTCCGTAATAGTTTACCTCGGTATGCCAAAGACCGTTTGATTTATTTTGAGTCAGGTTGAGATGATCCACCGCCATTCCCATGAAATCTATACCCTGCATCTTACCATACGACTTCATCTCGTTTATCAATGACTGAAGATCACTGCCGGCATGATAAGCACCGGTGGTTAAATTCAATGAGAAAAGCCAATCGCTGAAGTTTTTGGCACTTTGGAATTTTTCTGGCACGGAGGAGGCGGCGACCACACGCGACACCATGGACACCGCAGAGGCTGTCGAGGATCTGCGTAAAAAACTGACGGTAGAAGCTCCGGTTCCGGGATATGGATATTTGGTTTCTACGCCGAAGGCTTTCAAAAGTATAGTTGAGGACGAAAGATCGCGTCCGCGTCGTCCGTCAGTTATATTATCGCCCCACTGAGGATGATAAAAATATCCGTCCTCCGCCTGAAGATTATATACGAAATTGATTATTTGATTTTTGATATTTTCCGGAATAACATCGGCAAAATCACCGTCCGTATCATCGTTCATACCCGAGCTGTCTATAAATTCAAGAGCAGAATACGTGCTTTCAACATCGGGAAGAAATCCGTAATTGTTACGTCCGCTATTTGAATGATAAAATCCTCCGACAACAGGACAGTAGAGATTGGCAATCCAGCTTATAACGCTATCGCTGTAGAGAGAGTAAAGCTTTTTCAGCTCGCTTACCACAGAGGGACCGACACTCTCCCCTATCTCTGTTTCTATTGCCGCCCATTTTTCATCTATTATTTTTTCGTCGCGCTCGTCAACATACTCGGTGAGCGAGAACACATCAACGTAAACATGATCATTACTAAGCTTAAGTGAAGATTCCGAAAGATAATTCTCTTTCAAATATTCAAAAGCTACTTCGCTTATGTATTCATCACTGAAGAGCATAGCCAGAGATTTGCCGTCCGATACAATAGTAAAACCGACTATATCAGGGTCTGTTGCTTCTATACCGTTTTCAAGCGCGAAAGACCTGATTTCCTTATTAAGGAGAGATGTTGCCTTCTTTGATATTTCGCGGCTCGTATTTCCAAGCACTATCTCGCGCTCTGCCTTTTCTACATCGTCACGGCAGGTGGTGAGAAACTCGCCGCAATGCTCAGAGACGATATTAAACACCCTCATAGCGATCGAGCCCGAATTTTTATTATACCCATCGCCTAAAACAAGTGACGGTGTAAAGTCCTCGCTATATATGACTTGAGGATCTGATGTCTTGCCACTATTTTGATTCGTACCACCGGGTTTACACGAACCAAGCATGAAAAGCAAAACTATAACAGCTAGAATTGATAAAATGCTTTTAATATTTTTCATACACATTTCTCCTCAAATTTTATCTTCTGCTTTTCAATATTATCAAGATACGTCTTAAGATCCGTTGATGCAAATAGCGGAACTCTGTATTCCCAAAGATCGAGAGAAGTGAAAATACTGTTTATAACCGCAATGCTTCCGCAAAGAGTTCCGTTTACATCTCCCTCTGCCGTTCCGGGAACGGCTACCGGTGCTCCTTGTGCCGTAGGAGTCGAAGTTTCGCGTAAATAGGAGAGCCCTCCGTCCCCTTTTTTAAACGGAAGTATTTTTTCAGCCGAGCACTTCACTCCTTCTACAGCAAAGTTGTATATCTTATCAATAAATTCGGGATAACCCTCGGGTGCGTATCTTTCTTTGTTTTTTCTCAGCTCGCCAATAGCATGCCACGGGTTATATACATCAACTGTAGCGTTAGGCAGCTTATCAGACATAATTATCTCTATCGCGCTATCAAGCGCCGTATCAAGATACGGTATTTTTCTTCCTTCTGAATTATATATCCAAGATATTTTATGGAGTCCGTTTACACCGTAATAGCTAACCTCTCTGTGCCAAAGCCCGTTGTCAGTTCTCTGGTGCTTATCGAGCCATTCCATAGTAACAGCCATAAAATCAACGCCGAGCATTTTACCAAAAGCACGTATTTCACCGCGTTCTGAAAGCATTTCGCTGCCAGCATTGTAAGAGCGGTTGCATATGTCAAGGCTCTCTATGTATTCAAGATAATTTTTTTCGCTTCTGAAGCGCTCGGGAGCGTTATTTATATCATAGTTTTCGGAATTTGCCGAAGAAGAGATTGGTATTACGTATTTAGGCTTTGCTCCAACCGAGTCAAGCAAACGCATCGCAGTATCAACATCACGGGATTTTCTGAGATTTGACACATCAGTGCCCCACTGGGGATGATAAAAATAACCGTCGGGAGCCTGTAAGGAATTAACAAACGAGGCAACGCTCTTTTTTAGCCAATCGGGAATTATCTCGCCATAAGACGCACCGCCGCTCATGCCTGACGAGGTAATAAAGTCAAGCGCCCCTATGGTGCTTTCAATATCGGGAAGAAAGCCGTCTGTTTTTTGACCGCTTGACGAATGGTACCAACCACCGACCTCGTAATCATATAAAGACGCCATCCATTTTATCATTTTTTGATCATACACGTCATAAAGAGCTTTTATCGAATCAGTAAGCTCTGAACCTACCTTTTCCTCAAGTCTTTTCCATAAAGGAAGTCTTTCCTTATCCTCACATCTGTACATTTGCCAAGTTCTCCTTTCGGGCTTCGTTAAGCCGCCGATAGCGTGATATTTGGGATATTATGGATATATAGGTTAATTTATCCAAAAAAGACATTATTTTCTTCGATATATCCTTGACTTTGCCCAAAACTACTGCTATAATTATTATACACGATTGTTCCGTTGTTTTTCAATCAACCAATAGGACAATGTCTATTCCAAATGTCCGAATAGGAAAGATATTATGTATTCAAATTTTACCAAAAATGAAAAAATAGATTTTATAAATTATGAAATGACGGTAAATCTATGCGGAAAACAAGCCAAGGTCTTTCTTCAAAGAGGCTTTTTCAACCACAACGTTCCGCTGAAGGATTATCCTTCGCCTTATTCCTTTCCGACTCTACATTTGCACAACTATCCCGAGATACATTTATTTATGGGTGAGGGTATAAATCTCACCGTCGGGGGAGAGTCCTTCGTACCCGAGCCGGGACGTGTGCTAATGGTGCCGGGAGGTGTTTATCACTCGCTTGATATACCGTCTAGCGCCCTGCACTGTGCTTTTCAGATAGATATTCCCGCGACAAAAATGAAGTTTATATCTCTTCCGATGGAGCTGCTGACAAAATTCATCAAAGAAATACAGCGCGCGAGTGCTACCTCGAATTACGCGAGACTCGAAAAATATATTTCATTTATTGGCTCTCATTTTATCGAAACCTCACCGGTTAAGGTGAAAAAGACGGATGACTACGCCTTCGTCATATTGGAGTTTATGTCGCTATACTATAACCTCGACATACACCTCTCTGACCTTGCACAACGACTGCACGTTTCGGAAAAGCAAACGGCGCGACTCGTTCTGAAATATACGGGTAAAACCTTCAATGAAGAGCTGACGAGATACCGCATTTCAGCAGCGGAGCAGCTTATGATGATGAATCCCGATATGCCGATAGGAAAAATCGCTTCGCTTGTCGGATATCAATCTCACAGCGGATTCTGGAAGGCGTATAAGAGGTATAAGAGCGAGAAAAGCATCTCGGAGTAAAAATGTTTTTATACAAAGTAAAAAGAGATATGACACGGAGGTAAGCTCGTTTCATATCTCTTTTGTTTTTTCAATTTTAATTAAAATTTAATTCTTGACAAGCTTGCAAAGCTCGACGGTATTTTTTACTATAATGTCGTCGCCGCCTTTTTTAAGTCGAGAGGAGCGAGCCTCATATCCGCCCTCATCGTATGCCGAGGAAGTTGGGAAATAGGTCTCACCGCCATTGGTAAGACAACACACGAAAGCGACGCCGAAAGGCGATTCTGCCTCGATTCTTCTGCCGATTTCGGTAAAACACTCGCCAGGCATACCGAGAAATACAACGTCGCCTATCGAAAGAGCCGAGAGGGTGAAAAAGAAGCTCTTAGGTCCTTGGGAAAGCTCAACTATTCTGTAAGCTTCGGCAACAACGGTAGTAAGCTCCATTTTTTCAAATGGAAGCTCGTGTGCTCTGCCCGCCATATGAAGAGCCTTTATTTTCTTTGACTCCTCAAGCTTATCATTCTCTGCATTTGCGGGAATTTCTATCTGCTTTTCGGCAAAGGAGATTTTGTCCGCATTAACAAAGCGAGCCTTGCCATATCCTGCGAGAACTGCCGAGGCAACCACTCTTCCCATATGGGCTGCGTGGTCGTAACCGCGAGGAACATTATCAAAGCTATCGTATTCAAGTCCTCTGCGGTCTGCGTCTGTGGGATTCGGGTTTATATGGTTTACGTCTCCCTGCGATGCGGTAAGGAAGAGGCATTTTGTGTTAGGTAATGCGCTTTCAAGCGTGCTTCTTACAAAGCCGGGCCAATCGGCGCTGACAAGCTCACCGCCAACGGTATCTGCATGAGTACCAAAGCTGACGATAACCATATCATCACCGCCCTCGCGGTCGATTCGGAGAAACTTTACCGTCTCGTTTACATCGCCTAAAACGTGGTCAATATTAGGGTTTCCTACACCGGGGTTTGTTGCGGTAGAGCCGTCCTTCATTTTATAGCGTCTGACAAAGGAGATGTTTTTAGCCTCGCCACAGCCAACAGAGAGCTTTGATTCCTTCATATCAAGAAAGGCATTTGCTGCGGTGTCCTCAAGAGCTTTGGCAAAGTGGGCGCAGTATTTTTCATCAACTACCTCGTCACCAAAGCGCTCACCGTTAAGGAAAGGCCCGGTGTGAGTATGAGAGCAGTTGATAAATATAGCCTCCGGCGCAATACCTGTGCGTCGGCTGATTTCCGACTTATGAGCGTTGCACTGTTCGCTTGAGAGCATAAGAACGTCGGCGGTAACGATAACAGCCTTTTTTTCACCGTCGTCAAAGGCGGCGGCGCTTACGTAAAGGTCATCAAGGACTCCTTTTACGGTTCTTGTTTCGTAATAACCCGAAATGTGAACACCATTCCAGGGGGTTATTTTTTCTCTTGCAAATCCTGTTTTCATTATCCTTCCTCTCAAATTCCGAGCTCTGCTCTAATCTCAGAGAGCATAACCTTGCGTCCGCCCTCATCGCGAGATCTGATACCTGCGATAATAATAGTCATAAGCTCAATTGTCTCCTCAAAGGGATAAGGACGCACGCCTGTTTCAAGATACTCAACGAAAACGTCAAGCTGCTTATGGAATGAATAGTAGCTGTCCTGTGAAGAAACGGTTGCACTTCCTGCCGTACCTACAATCTTGAGGGGCGAGCCTGCCATATCGTAGATATTCGCAATAGTAACGTCAATTCCCCTCTCGTGAGTTAGGTGAACGATGTTGTTCTTTACTCCTCCGGTGTTCTGCACCGAAATGTAACCCGGACCTGTGATTGGGTATACCGCCTCCATAGCGTGAATACCGTACTTTTCCCATGACTTCGGCATCGTCATATTTATGTAACGGAGGTCGCCAAGCTCATAGGTGGAGGTGTAATAGGGCATAAATTCCTTGGTATAGCGGAGAGAGGAAGAGGACATTATCATCTTTCCTTCATTTACCCAATTAATAAACTTCTTAAGGTCCTTTACGTTATCCGCAAGGGGCTTGTCAATAAATACGGGTATTCCCGCCTCTATAAACTTCTCGGCGCGATCAACGTGATCCCAGCCTTGATCGGTAGCTATGATAACAGCGTCAACCTGTCCTATACAGTCCTCGGGTTTTTCGAGAATATTGGGAATAAGCGAAGCCTTGGCAACCTTTTTAGCATTCTCGGGATCATCACACCAAACGTGAGTTACTTTCGCTCCCCTTACACCGAAGGTTTCGGGAGGCTGCTTTTCAAGATATCTTGGAATTACGGGAAATCCGCAATCCTCCATAGCCTCTTTGTTATAGCCGTTAAACATAGCGCTCCAGGAATAAGGGTGGCCGTTTCCCTCTGTCATACCAAGCATTGCAATCTTAAATTCTTTCATATTTTTTCTCCTATAATTTATACGTACCATGTCCATGGCTGAATAAGCTTTGGATTTATATTTTCTGACAGCTTTATTATTTCTTTCATGAGCTCCTCGGGAAGCGCCCTGCCAATAAGGAGATGTACACTCTCGCGAAGCTGTTCCGGGGTGTCTGCGCCCATAACAAGCGAGTCAATCCCCTCCGTGTCTCTAATAAAGCCGAGTGCCATTTCTGCCATACTGAAGCCGAAGTCTGCCGCTAAAGAATGAAGCTTATCAAGCAGGGGTTTCTCCCTCTTCAAGCTTTCGGGGAGACTGTTTGTAGCTTTGAAGAAAAGTCCTTGAAGATAGACGCTTCTGACAAAAACGGCCGTTCCCTTTTCCGAAATACTTTTAAGCGCTCCGCTTCTTATTTCGGCATTGTCGAGCATATTTGCGGGAATTTGGATGCAGTCAAACGGAGTATCCATGCAGTATTCAAGAAGCCTTGATTTCTCGGAAAATGAAACTCCGACTCCGTCTGCAAGTCCCTCGTTCTTCAAGTCCTGCATAGCTTTTATGAGAGTGTTGCCATACTGCTCTATGTAGCCCTCGCGGTGAAGCATAAGGAACGGCAGTTTTTCAAGTCCAAGCCGCTCTGCCGAGTCAGTTGCCTGGCGGAAAAGCTCGTCTTTTATTTTTTCCTTCGGCTCACCGTTAAAAATAACCTTTGTTATGAGAGTTTTTTCTCTCTTTGTTTCACCAAAATATTTGCCGAGAACGGCTTCGCTCTCGCCGTAGCCGCGTGCTGTATCAAACGAGGTTATGCCAAGATCGAGGGCTGTAGATAAAAGCGCGCTCGATTCCTCGAAGCTGGGCATTCCCTTATCGTTATTTACACCGTAGGCAAGACCAAGCTGCGCTGTACCGAGGGTGAGAGTAGAAATTTTATATCCGTTTTTTTCTGTAATCTTCATATTATTTTACACTGTATCCGCCGTCAAGGGGGATTATTGCGCCTGTCATATAGAGTGATGCATCGCTTGCAAGATATACTATAAGTCCCTTAAGGTCTGTATCGTTTGCCATTCTGCCGAGAGGACATTTTGCGTTATATCTTTCAACAAAGAGGGGGTTCTGGTTGTTGAAGAGTCCGCCAAGCTCTATGCAGTTTGAGCGAATGCCTGCTGCACCGTAGTGACCGGCAAGGAAACGTGTATAATTAGTTATACCGCCCTTGTGGAAGAAGTAGTCACCACCTGCGCCGTTCGGGCACATATCGGTGCCCTCGTAGAGAGTGTAATCCGGACCGAGAATACCCATATACGAGCCGATATTGATGATAGAGCCGCCGTTTCCCGACTTCGCCATTCTGTCACCGAAGGCACGAGAGATAACGAAAAGGCCCGTGGCATTTGCGCGCATGCTTCTGTCAAAATTCTCGGCAGTGTCAGTGTAGCCGTTCATACAGCGGAGAACCGCATTATTTACGAGTATGTCTACTCTGCCCTCTCTCTCGTATACGGTATCGCAAAGGTTAAGGATGCTCTTTTCATTCTCAAGGTCAAATTCAAGGACATTTACCTTATAGCCCTCGCTTATAAGTCCTTCGACTCTTTTTAGGTTATTTTCCTTATTTCTCGATGCCATATAGACGGTAGCGCCCGCCTCCGCCAGAGCCTCGACTATCTGATAACCGTATTTACCTGCGCCGCCCGTTACAACGGCGACCTTTCCGGAAAGATCAAAGCTATCAAGCACTTTCATCTTTTGTACCTCCAATTGATAATGTGTTTTAATTATACACTAAGTCGGAGGCCAAGCGG
>JAZOAA010000142.1:0-13298 GCA_045595265.1 Eubacteriales bacterium | reverse complement strand
GGAAGACAATCCAAGCCCACAACTCCTTGGCCCACAGAACGACATGGCTACGATCCGACTTGACGGCACTCTGTGCTCATATCCCGGGTCTTAAGGTTGTATTCCCCGCAACACCTACTGATGCGAAGGGACTTATGACGTCAGCTCTTGACGGTACCGACCCCGTTGTATTCTTCGAGAGCCAGAGAATTTACGGCTTCGGCGAGCAGTTCAATAAGGATGGCGTTCCTGAGGGCCACTTCGAGATCCCCTTCGGCGAGCCCGATATCAAGCGCGAGGGTAAGGACGTTACTATTCTTACTATCGGTGCAGTTCTTTACAGAGCACTTGAGGCTGCGAAGATTCTTGAGGAGAAGTACGGTGTATCGGCTGAGATCATCGACGCCCGTTCTATCGTACCCTTCAACTATGAGAAGGTTATCGAGTCTGTTAAGAAGACAGGTAAGATTATTCTCGTAGGTGACGCTTGCGAGCGTAACTCCGTAATGAGAGATATGGCTTCCAACATTACCGAAATGTGCTTCGACTATCTCGACGGTCCTGCAGTTGTCGTTGGTTCGCGTAACTGGATAACTCCCGCATTCGAGCTTGAGAAGTCCTTCTTCCCCCAGGCAGATTGGATTATCGACGCGCTCCACGAGAAGATTATGCCTCTTCCCGAACACGTTCCGACCAACAACTTTACCGATATCGAAAAGGTAGAGAGAGCAAAGCTCGGTCTTTAATCTATAAAAAACTTTCGGCACGTCAGGTCTTTTGCCTGACGTGCCGTTATAGAAATAGAGGATTTATGAAATTCTTGATTTTGAAAAGCAATGACCCGTATCGAAATCTTGCTATCGAAGAATACTTTTTTGAAAAAACGCAAGATGATGTATTTATTCTTTGGCAGAATGATAAAACCGTTGTTATAGGTAAAAACCAAAACGTAAATTGCGAGCTTAATTTTGATTTTGTGAACTCAAATAATATCAAGATTGCAAGGCGCATTACAGGCGGAGGCGCGGTTTACCACGACCTTGGAAATCTTAATTTTTCATTCATTTGCAAATCTGGCAAAGAGGGAATTGACTTCGCAACGTTTTGCGAGCCTATAATCGAAGCCCTTCGCTCATTCGGACTTGATGCGAAGCTTAACGGCAGAAACGATATCGAAGTCTGCGGCAAAAAAATCTCCGGAAATGCCCAGCATACTAAAAACGGAAGAACTCTTCACCACGGAACTTTGCTTTTTGATACAGACCTTTCGGTTCTTTCTTCCGCGCTTTCAGTCGATGAAGAAAAGCTTAAATCCAAGGCAATAAAGTCCACTCGCTCAAGAGTCACAAATATTAAATCCCTTACTTCTATAAAAGATATAAACGAGTTTATCACTCTTATTTCTTCCCATATTATCAAGAAATATTCTCCCGAAATTATCGACGAGCCTAAAAACGATTATATAGAAGAGCTGGTAGCGCGTAATGCCTCTTGTGAGTGGCTTTTCCCGAAAAGCTCATACCTCTCTTCATATACCGTCACCCAAAAGCGCCGTTACCCATTCGGAACGGTCGAGATAGCGCTCTTGATGGAGGACAGAAGGATATCTTCTGCTAAAATTTTCGGTGATTTTTTCGGTACAGAGCCGATAGAGCATCTTGAGAAAGCCCTCGAAGGTCTTGATATTTCGGATATACAGGGCAGAAAATTTTCTGTAAATTCTTATATCCGGGGTATGTCTGACGAGGAATTTATAGACTTAATAACAAGCACTAGCTCTTGATCCTTTATTAAAAATAAATTTATTCGGATGAAAAAATGCTAAAAAAGAAAATAAAAGATATTTTATTAACACTCCTTATCATTATAATTGCGTTTTCTATCAGCATTTTGCTCCAGCGCTTTGACGTTTGGGAGCAGATTTCAACGCTTTTTGCCTTTGCGGTATTTCTTATATCCTTGATAACCGACGGATACGTATACGGAATAGTATCTACCGTTGTGAGCGTGCTGATCATCAACTATGCCTTTACCTATCCTTATTTTGATATGGATTTTTCCGCGCCTGCAAGTGCAGTTTCGGCGGTTATAATGTTGGTTATTTCGATTTTGACAAGCGCCTTTACCACAAAGATGAAAAAGTGGCAGGAAATCAAAGCGGAGGGCGAGAAGGAAAGAATGAGAGCAAATCTTCTCAGGGCTGTCTCTCACGACCTGCGCACCCCTCTTACAACAATATACGGCGCAAGCTCGTCTGTCGTTGATAATTACGATAAGTTAAGCGACTCCCAAAAACTGCAAATGGCTGTTAGTATAAAAGAGGATTCACAGTGGCTTATCCGCATGGTAGAAAATCTTCTTTCCATAACCCGTATAGATACGGGAAGCGTTAAGCTTGTTAAAACACCCACCGTTCTTGAGGAACTTATTGATTCGGTAATTCTCAAGTTCAAAAAGCGTTATCCGGAAGTGACGGTTGACCTCGACATTCCGGACGAGCTTGTCCTGATACCCATGGACGCGATACTTATAGAGCAGGTTATCATCAATATCCTTGAAAACGCAGTCCACCATGCAAAAGGCTTTACGAGGCTAGCGTTATCAGTATCCCTAGATTGCGGTAAAGCAATTTTTGAAATCTCGGATGACGGCTGCGGTATTGATAAGGATAGACTAGACACCGTATTCTCGGGATATAACGATAAGACGGACATCTCTTCTGATACGCATGTCCGAAACGCAGGCATCGGGCTTTCTGTTTGTGCAACCATCATAAAGGCACACGGTGGCAGCATAACTGCGGAAAATTCCAAGACGGGCGGTGCGGTATTCAGATTTATACTTTTTACCGAGGAGGCATCAAGTGAACAATAATAAATACAAAATTCTTTTTGTCGAGGACGAGATAAATATACAAACCTTTGTGACCGCACTTCTTGAGGCAAATGACTATCAGGTTATAACGGCACAGAATTACTCCACGGCAAAAACTCTGTACGCTTCATACGTTCCCGATATTGTAATACTTGACCTCGGACTTCCGGATAAGGACGGAGGTGTCTTTCTTCAGGACATAAGGGCAAACGATTTGACTCCCGTTATCGTTCTCTCGGCGAGAAGTGAGGAGCGAGAAAAGGTTAAGATGCTCGATATGGGTGCAAACGATTATATAACCAAGCCCTTCGGCTCGGAGGAGCTGCTTGCTCGTGTAAGAAGCGCGCTTCGAAACAGCAGGCACAGCTCACTGGAGGGAAGACTCCCGGGAAGAAAATTTACAGCAGACGACCTTGTGATAGATTATGATTCGAGGCAGGTGTTCATCGCTGAAAAAGAAATCCGCCTAACACAGACCGAATATAATATCGTGACCTTTCTTTCCGAAAATTACGGCAAGATGATGACCTATGCCGCAATAATAAAGGCAGTCTGGCGCGAATATCCCGATGACGCGAGCATAAAGAAATTGCAGGTAAATATGGCGAATATAAGGAAAAAATTCGGTGTTCGCCCAGGTGTAGCAAGCTATATCACAAACGAGCTTGGTATAGGTTACCGAATGAACGGTTAATAGAAAATATTTATAAAGTCTTTACCGTTTCTTTGCCGTATGTATGGTATAATATAAAAATGGAATCGTTTTGCAGTCGATATTTTCTGACTCAAACTCTCTAAAAATTACATTTTGAAAGAAGGAAAACAAAATGGATGAGCTTTTATCACTTTTTGACTCGCTCTTGGCGTTTGGACAGGGCGAAAACTGGAAAATGTTTCTTATGTGGGCCATCGGCGGTATACTTATCTTCCTGGCTATAAAGAAGCAGATGGAACCGACACTTCTTCTCCCCATAGGATTTGGTGCGATTCTTATGAACTTCCCCGGTGTCGTTACATATACCGAGATGGGTGTCGAGTATTCGGGTATAGCAGAGCCACTGCACGAGCTATACAACGCAGGTATAGCAAATGAGCTGTTCCCCTTGCTTCTCTTCATCGGTATCGGTGCTATGATCGACTTCGGCCCGCTTCTCTCTAACCCCAAGCTTATGATATTCGGTGCCGCAGCACAGTTTGGTATCTTCTTCACTCTTTGCATGGCATCTATGTTCTTCCCGGAGGCAAAGGATTTTGCGTCAATCGCCATCATCGGTGCGGCGGACGGTCCTGCCTCTAGCGTCGTTGCTAACGCGCTCGGCTCAAACTACATAGGCGCAATAACCGTTGCCGCTTATTCCTATATGGCTCTCGTTCCCATCATTCAGCCCCCTGTAATCAAGGCGCCCACGACCAAGAACGAAAGACGTATCCGCATGGCTTACGAGGGCAGAGAGGTTTCCAAGCTTACTAAGATTTTGTTCCCCATAGTTATCTCTGTTGTTGCTTGTATCTTCGCTCCCGGTGCAGGCTCGCTTATCGGCTTCCTTATGTTCGGTAACCTTATCCGCGAGTGCGGCGTTCTCGACTCTATTTCCGAAACCGCACAGAAGGTGCTTGCAAATCTTATTACAATATTCCTCGGCATCACCATCGCCTTCAATATGCACGCAAGCCAGTTCCTTAACGCAAACACCCTTCTTATTATGGGACTCGGTCTTATCGCCTTCATCGTTGATACCGCGGGCGGCGTTCTCTTTGCAAAGCTCTATAACGTAATCATGAAGGTAATGGGCAAGCCTCTTATCAACCCCATGATAGGCGCTGCCGGTATTTCCGCATTCCCCATGTCGGGAAGAATAGTACATAAGATGGCGCTCGAGGAGGATAACCAGAACTTCCTTCTTATGCACTCTATCGGTGTAAACGTATCGGGACAGATCGCATCTGTTATTGCGGGTGCTCTCGTGCTCGGCTTCTTCAGCTAATTTCAGGAGGTAACGGATTATGTTTTTTGAACCCTTAAATTTTGTAGAAAACCTTAAATATATGGGTGTTGGAATGCTTGGTGTATTTATGATTATCGGTATAATCGTTATCGCCACCTACGCTATCGGTAAAGCCACCGCGCCTAAGTCTGATAAATCCGAATAATTAACTAACGTCTAAAAAAGCACGTAAGGGCTGCCATGGGTAAAATAACCGCGGTAGCCCTTTTTCTTTACTGCATCTTTGCCAAATTTATGATATTATGTAGTAAAATGGGTTAGAATGTTTTTTTAATCCTAATTTTGTAAATATCAAGGAGAATTTTATGTCAGCGGAAGAAATTATGCAGCTGGTGCAGAGCCTTATATGGCTCTTGGCGGGTGTCGGCGTTTTCATCGTCGGTATGAACTTTATGGGTGACGCACTTGAAAAGAGCGCAGGCGGTGGAATGAAAAAGCTGCTTGAAAAAATAAGCAACAATCGCCTCTCGGGTGTTGGAATCGGTGCAGGCGTTACTGCTATTATTCAAAGCTCTTCCGCAACGTCGGTCATGGTCATAGGTCTTGTAAATGCAGGTGTTATGACTCTAATGCAAGCAACCCCGATAATCATGGGCGCAAACATAGGTACGACGATTACGGGTGTGCTGGTTGCACTTAAAAACGATTATTTCAATATGCTTATGTATCTGCTTGCCTTCGGCGGAGTTATGATGGGCTTTTTCAAAAATGAAAAAATCAAGCTCGCAGGACTTCTTTGCTCGGGTCTCGGTCTTATATTCGTAGGACTGAACGTTATGAGCAGTGAAGAGGCATTTGGAAACAGTCTTGTAGAAGGCCTTTTTACTGATATTTTTGAAAAGATAGATTTCCCGCTTCTTCTCATTCTCGTAGGAATAATCTTTACCGCTCTTATCCAAAGCTCGTCTGCATCTACCGGTGTCGTTATAACCATGGTTGGCGCGGGAGTTCTTCCTCTCGACCTTGCGCTGTTTATAATTCTCGGTGCAAATATAGGTACTTGCGTTACAGCTCTCCTTGCATCTATCGGAGCAAACGCTAATTCGAAGAGAGTAGCTCTTATCCACTTCACCTTCAATACGGTAGGCACCGTAATATTTACAGCTCTTATATGGATATTCAAGGAGCCTGCCGTAGATTTGCTTGTATCCATCTTCCCGGGAGATGACCCAATGTCCTTGCAGATGCGAGTTTCTGTTTTCCACGTAATATTCAACGTCACCACAACCGCGGTCCTGCTTCCGTTTACGAAACTGCTTGTTAAGTATTCCTGCCTTGTCATTAAGGATAAAAAAGACTTTGCAGAATCGTTCTCACTTAAGTACGTCGACGACAGACTACTCTCGACAACTCCCATAGCTCTGATGCAGGTAAAGAAGGAAATGGATTATATGCTCAGCCTTGTGGAAGAAAATATGAGCCTCTCCTATCTTGCAATGGAGAACCTCTCGCTTGAAAACGGTGATAAAATCAGAAGCAATGAAGCTATTATAGATTTTACAAACGGTGCCTTGACTAAGTTCTTAATCAAGCTTTCGGCAAATGCATCACAGAGTGAAGAGCGCGTTATCGGCTCTTATTTCCACGTTCTTAACGACCTTGAGCGTATAGGCGATCATGCCGAAAACTTTTACGAGATAGGTGAAGAGATGAAGGGCAAGGGCCTTGAATTTTCCGAGATTGGAAGAGGCGACGTCGGAAAAATGCGTGAAAAAATTATGCAGATGCTTAAAATCTCGAAGGACGCGTTTGAAAATATAAACAAATCAAGGCTTCACGAGCTTGCAGACTTAGAGAACGACGTCGATAAAATGAAGAAGGAATTTATAGCCAGCCACTTCTCGCGTCTTGCAGACGGACATTGCACGCTGGAGGTCAGCCCTTACTACTCTTCAGCAATTTCAGGTCTCGAGCGAGTTGCAGATCACCTCGTAAACGTAGGATTCAGTATCGTAAACCCCATCGGCTCACAGAAAGAGTTAAACTGAAATTAATTACTTAATAAACCACCCACGCGCTGTCAGGACGAGAAGCTTCTGACAGCGTGTTTTTCTTTTGCTATAACCCGACCTTCGTATGTGCGAATATTTTAAGGTTGAATAAAGACACTATTTGTGTTAAAACTTTGAGTATAAGCTCATTTAAGGAAGGAATTATTAAATTGATGGAATCGGTTTGGGAAAATAGCGCCGAGAAGGTAAGCTTTGATGCTCTTTCAGGGAACAAAAGCACGGATGCTTTGATTATCGGGGGCGGAATTGCGGGAATACTCTGCGCATATAAGCTAAAGACGGCGGGGGTAGACTGTATTCTTGCGGAAGCGTCGGAGATTTTATGCGGTATTACGAAAAACACTACGGCTAAGATCACGCTTGCCCACGGCTTGATATACGATAAGCTCATAGAGCGCTTCGGCGTGGAAAAAGCAAGGCTGTATCTTGATGCGCAGATAAATGCGTGCGGTGAATATGCGCGCCTTTGCCGTGATATGGATTGCGACTATGAAACAAAAAATTCCTACGTCTATTCGCTAAACAGCCGAACAAAAATTGAAAGAGAGATAACTGCCCTTTTGCGCCTGGGGGTAAAGGCGGAGTTTTCCGAGATTCCAAGCCTTCCTATAAAGGCGCGCGGTGCCGTGCTTGTAAAGGACCAAGCGCAGTTTAACCCCTTGAAGTTTCTCTATTCCGTTGCAAAGGACCTTCCTATCTGCGAGCATACGAAGGTCGTGGGAATAAAACCGCATAAGGCGATTACAAACCATGGGGAAATAAGGTATAAAAAGCTGATTGTAGCCACCCATTTTCCGATTATAAATAAACACGGCTCTTATTTTCTGAAGCTGTATCAGCACCGCTCGTACGTTATCGCCCTAAAGGGCGCGCAGAACGTTGACGGAATGTACGTTGACGAGTCTGACACGGGACTTTCGTTCCGTAACTACGGAGAGCTTTTACTTCTTGGCGGATGCGGTCACAGAACGGGAAAGCAGGGCGGCTGCTGGCAAGAGCTTGAAGCCTTTGCAAAAAAGCACTATCCGAGAGCCGAGATAGTTACGAAATGGGCAACGCAGGACACTATGACACTTGACGGCATCTCATACGTCGGACAGTATTCTAAATCCACAAAGGATATATATGTAGCAACCGGCTTTAATAAATGGGGAATGACAAACGCGATGGCGGCTGCCGATATTCTTACAAATCTTGTACTTGGTAAGCCTGACAAAAGAGCCGAGGTGTTTTCTCCTTCGCGCACTATCCTTCGTCCGCAGCTTGCCGTCAACGCCTTTGAATCAACAGTAGGTCTATTGACTCCCACAGCCCCAAGATGTCCCCACCTCGGCTGCGCCCTTAAATACAACAGAGCGGAGCATACCTGGGATTGCCCCTGCCACGGCTCACGCTTTACCGAGCAGGGCGAGCTTATAGATAATCCCTCAACCGACGACCACCCCTCGATAAACCAATAAACGATATGACAAATCTCATAGAAATAATAAAACACGAGGCTTGCTTTTGCGCTTTTGATAACACAGTGACAATCCTCGTGTTTTTATATAACTATTTTTCCTCAAAGTGATATTTTACCGTTTTGAAATCTCCGCGCTCAAACACGGGTAAAAGTCCAACGTTCATTAGCGTTGAGCCTGATAGAATTATACCAAGCTCCGGAACGTAATATCTCTTTTCGGGAGCAAGCCCTTTGGGGATAAATCTCTTAAGCTGCGCGTTTGGTCTGCCCATTCTCTGGTAGCAGGTAAGCTCGGCGCGACTCTTGTCTTTCGAAACAAGCGTGAAGCCGAAGAAGTTTGACTCCATAGGATTATCGGTTCTGTAAAGGTCACCTTCAAGGATAAGAGATTCCATTTCCTTGTATTCTATAATCTGCTTCCTTGTCAGCTCTCTGTCCTCGTCGGTAAATACCGAGGTGTCAAGCTCGTATCCGGTCGTACCCAGATGAGCGATGTCTGCTCTGGTTTTTGTGTCGGTTATTCTGCTTGTCTGGTGATTGGGAACAACGGAGAAGTGGCAGGTCATAGAGGAAAGCGGATACACTATTGACGTGCCGTACTGTATAAGCGTGCGCTCCTCGGCATCCGAGTCGTCAGAGGTCCAAATCTGCGGGAAGTAGTAAAGCTGCGCCGGGTCAAATCTTGCGCCGCCGCCCGCGCAACCTTCGAAGATCACGTTGGGATTTGCAAGAATAATTCTGTCAAAGATGTCGTAAAGACCGAGAGCGTATCTGTGAGCAAACTCCGCTTGTCTATCGGCGGGCAACAGCTCGGAATATGACTCGGTTACGTTACGGTTATAATCCCATTTAACGTATTCGATGTTGTGATTTTTAAGCACAGAGTTTACCGAGTCTACAATGTAATCTCTAACGTCGGCTCTTGTCAGGTCGAGTACAAACTGGTTTCTTGTATAGCAGGGAAGTCTGCCCGGTGCGTGAATTGCCCAGTCGGGATGCGCTCTGTAAAGCTCCGAGTCCTCGTTTACCATTTCCGGCTCAAACCAAAGACCGAATTTCATACCAAGAGAATTAACGTGGTTTATAACCGTATTAAGTCCGCCCGCAAGCTTCTCTTCGTTAACGTACCAGTCCCCAAGACCTGCCTCGTCGGTGTTTCTTTTGCCAAACCAGCCGTCATCAAGAACAAACGTATCAATGCCCGTACCCTTGACAGCAGTTGCGATAGCCATAAGCTTCTCGTTGTCAAAGTCCATATACGTGCCTTCCCAGCTGTTGATAACAATGGGACGGCTCTTTTTTGCAAAGTTAGGGTTTATAAGATAGCTTCTGTACGCATCGTGGTATTCGCGGCTCATACCGCCAACTCCCTCGCTTGAATAGCAAATTGTAACCTCGGGAGTCTCAAATTCCTCACCGCCCTCAAGCTTCCAAGAGAAGTCAAAGTCATTTATACCGCCGGTAAGGAGCGTCTGGCCGTCATTTACACCCTCTGCCTTAAGGACGTATGAGGACGAATAAATAAGGCTAAAACCGTACACCTCGCCCAAATCTTCGGTAGCGCCTTTAGAGCATAGAGCGATAAATGGGTTTAGGGATGCGGAGGAGGTTGTACGCTTTGAGTCAATGGAAATAACTCCATTATGCAGGGCTGTTTTCTGCATCCTGCGCTCCATTCCCCACGCTCCGTGAAGGCTGAGTAGGTCATAATCCTGCGTCGGCAGCGACATAGTGAAGGAGTAGGCGCGTCTGAGCTTAATCACTCTGTCAGAGCAGTTTTTATAAACTACACGCCTTGCTATTACGTCAGTATCCGGATAAACAGTATAGAATAAATCAGCACCGAAATCAATAACGCTGTCATAAAGGTGTAAAACGAGAGTCTCGCCGCCGCGCATCGAGGGCATACCCTTCATAGCAGGCTTTTCGGGAAGAATCTCGTGGGAGTCATAGAGCAGCTCGCATATCCTGTCACCCGCCTCGTTTTCAACCTGCACGCACGGCTCGCGGTAGTCACCGTTGCCGTAGAATGAAAGCTCAGAGGGGAAGTAGTGATATGACGACCCCTCGTCAAAGCCGTCTATCTTCTCGCCCGGTACTGTTGCCGCGCAGGTTCTTCCGCCCTTACCTCTGGTGTAAAAGAGCGGATCTCTCCCTATGCGCGAGCCATAGTAAAGATGCTCCGCATATCCGAATTTATTTATAAAGAAAGCATATGTTGTGCTTTTTCCTTCGAGATAGAAGGTTTTTGTTTCTTTGTCAAAAAAGATCATGCCGATTTTTCTCTTTCGTTTTTAGTGAGGTATAAATAGTATGCAATGCCCGAAACGAGCTGTGCCGCGCCCGATAATACCATAGTTGGAAAAACGCCTATAAGATTAAACAGGGGAATACAGACAAACCCCGAAACAGAAACTCCGAGAGTATGCAATAACATACGCCACCCGGAATACTGCCCGATAATGTTATAATCTACGATTTTTACAACAACGATGGGAACCGCCGTGTTTATCAGATGCAGGAAAAAGTACGCAAGTCCAAAAAAGGATATAAATGCTGCCGTGCTCTTAAATACAACCATCAAAGACACGGAGATAAAAATCAAAATGCTTGAAAAAGCAATGATGTGCTTTTCGTTCACTCTTGTGGCAAGCGCCGTATAAACCAAAGAACCTAAAATGGAAGAAATCGTAGTAACCGTGACTAAAACCGCGGCAGAACTGCTGTTTATGTCCCCGGTGAAGTATCCGATAGTGGATGCCATACCGAGAATTCCGAAGCAAAATCCGCGCAGAATATTCGGAATTATCAATGCGGTAAATGGCTTGTATTTCAAGATGTTTAGCGAAGATTTTGTTTTTTCTTCAATTACAGCGGGTTGATTCTCTTTCATCGAGAGAGTAATAATTAAAGCCAGAGCCGTGAAAATCAGCGAGAGTATATACATAGCTCTCATAACTGCGAAATATGAGAAAAAGCTCTGCAACGCTACAATGCCAACGGATGCAAGAAAGCTTATCACACCGCAAAAAAGACCCGAATAGGCGGTAAATATTCCGTACCGTTCTATCTCTATAACACAATAGGGAAGCTTGTATGAAATAACGTTATAAAGACCTAAAAAAACGTTAAAAGCAGATCCTAATATCAGAAACGGAATCGGTGTTTCGGTACCGGGATTGAAAGACAGAAGCAGAAAATATACGTTCATCGGAACGCATATCAAGAATGAAACAGCCGTAAGCTTTTTTATTCTCTGCATTTTGTCAACCATTCCCGAAAACAGAAAAATCGTCAGCATTTGCACGATTTGTAAGACAGAAAGCGAAAACGTAACGGCTTGCTCGTCAAGTCCGTTTTCAAGAAGAAATGTTTGCAGCAGCGTGCCGTTAAGAATAAATGCAATTAAAGCATAAAGTATCCATTGAATATGTAGCTTTGTTTCATTATTCATATGTCTTTTTACCAAAATTTTATATCTTGAATTTTACCACCGCTTTTTTAATATGTTTGCTTTCGCCCGCTCTCATTTGCGGAATGTGGGCATCCTCGGGAAAGACAAGACAAAAGTCCCCCTTCCTTAAGTGTACGAGACTCGCCTCGCCGGAAAGCAGCTGATAATCCTGCTCTGAGTTGTAGTCGCAAACAGACGTGAGGTCCTCGACGTTTGCGTATCCCATTCCCTCGTCGCCCGAAATGACGTAGTGAATATCTGCGTATTCTCTGTGCGCCTCGAATGGACGGGCGCATCCTTCGCTGTCTTTATCAAAGGTGTCGCACTCTGAAATGCCTATTCTGAAACCGTCGTATTCCCTAGAGCCGATAGGACTGTTCTCGTTAAGATCCTCTAGGACGGAGAATATTTTTTCAAGTCTCGGATCAATGCCGAAGTATCTGTGCGCTAAATTTATGTTGTCAACTATCATGGTTAATTATCCAGCGAACTAACTATATTGTTAAAATACTGCATCAGACCAACGACGTCAGCGCCGAGATTGATGAAGTTGAAGCCCTCCGCCTCAAGCTCCTTGCGGTTTCCGATACCGCCAACAGTACCCGCCATCTTTCCATTGCGCCTTGCACATTCCGCAACCTTTTTGCGCGCTGCGCGGGTGGTTTCGTTCATTATATCATGAGGCATACCGATAGCGTGGCTGAAGTCGGCAGGTCCGAAGAATATCATATCAATGCCCGACAGCGCGCATATCTCTTCAAGCTCTGCCATAGGCTCCGGGTCCTCTATCTGTACTATGTTAAAGCGCTCCTCGTTTCCTTCCTTTATATAATCGAGCGTGCTGACAGCGCAAAACTTTCCGTCAGCGTTTCCGCCGTCTATCGGGCGGCGTCCTATGGGATGAAACTTGGTATAATAAACTATTTGCTTTGCTTCCTCATAGCTCATAAGGTGGGGTATCATAATGCCCGTGCTGTCTGCCTCTAAGGGCTTTATAAAATCGTTATAGCTGCCCTTTGCTACTCTGGTAAGCACGTCACAGTCGTAGAGCTTTGCCGCTCTGACGATATTTTCCACCTGCATATATTCGGACGGCACGTGCTCCATATCTATCCATAAACAGTCAATGCCCGACATAGCCGCGATTTCGGCAACTCTCGGGTCCATAACGTTGAGCTTAAAGGAATAGGCGCATCCGCCCTCTCTTATTTTTCTTAAAACTCTGCTTTTTCTTAAGTGCATTTTTATTCTCCAATCCCGTACCGAGACCGTTTTTATATCATCGATACATTTATAAATTTTCTAATTTAATTATATCACCGCTTTTTTTGGTGTCAATATCGCAAAGTGACTAAATACACGGCTCTTTGTCTGTTTAGGAAAGAAATTCGACGTGCCGCTTATAAAGATATAAAAATTTCCGTTTCCAAAACGGACTATATTAATATCTCTTTGTCTTTATGGATTATTGTTATTGCATTTTTGCTAGTGTATAATTAAAACACATTATC
>JAZOAA010000141.1:0-13447 GCA_045595265.1 Eubacteriales bacterium | reverse complement strand
GCCGGATTTGAGGCGGCGCTTCCGGCGGTTCTCGTGCTCTTCGTTCCCATGATAATGGGTACGGGCGGAAACTCGGGCGGACAGTCGTCCGTTACGGTAACCCGTGCTATTTCACTCTCGGAGCTTGAGTTTTCTGACATTCTGCGCGTGCTTTGGAAAGAAATGCGCGTAGGCGTACTCTGCGCTGTGGGCGTTGGAGCAGCAACCTTTATAAAGGTGTTGTTAATCGACGGACTTCTGCTTGGCAACCAGGCAATAGACCTTACGATATCACTGGTAGTTGCTATCTCCCTTGCATTGACTATCATAACCGCAAAGGTTATCGGCGCGGCGCTCCCCCTTCTTGCAAAGAAGGTCGGACTCGACCCTGCCGTTATGGCGTCCCCCTTGATAACAACGCTGGTAGATGCGATATCGCTTATAATATATCTTGCCTGTGCCGGCGGAATAATGCAAATATAATAAAACAAAGAAAAAACGGGTCATAAACCCGTTTTTTCTTATATAAATCAATTTTTGCCAAGCATTATTCTGATGATTTCTTTGTCTGTTTCGCCCATCGTTTGCCTTCCCCTTGGGGAAGGGGGACCAGCTTCGCTGGTGGATGAGGTTTTTGCTCAGATATTAATTTTCACCGAGCATTATTCTGATGATTTCTTTGTCTGTTTCGCCCATACCGTCTTTTGCGAGTCTGCCGACGTTACGTATAGTGTTTTCAACGCCCTTGGTAACTATGCCGTCACCACCGTAGAACTGCGAGCCTGCCTTTGCCATCTCGTAGCCCATAATTCCCGCCTCAACCGCCATAGCAATTTTAGCCGCGCACGAGGGCTTTGCTCCGTCGCATATAGTACCCGAAAGAATAGCCACAGCATTTACAACAGTGTGGGCGACAAGGTAAAAGTCACCGCCCAGAAGATAACAGATTCCGGCACCCGCGCCAACTCCTGCGCTGATTGCTCCGCAGTAAGCGGAAAGCGTGCCTATACCCGTCTTTTGATGTATGGTGATAAGGTTAGAAACAATTAATGCGCGGTATAATTCTTCCTCGCTCTTGCCAAGGTCGCGGGCATAGATGACCACGGGAACAGATGCGGTGATGCCCTGATTTCCGCTACCGGAAATAATAGAAACGGGAAGCTCGCAGCCGCTCATTCTGGCATCGGATCCGGCAGCGGCATACGCTCTCGCTTTTTTTGCCGTATCCGGTGATTGCGACATTAATAGCTTTCCGATGGACGCGCCCCACTTGCCGCAAAGACCCTCTTCGGCAATTGCCATATTAAGCTCAATCTGCCTTTTTAGAAGAGGTTTTAACGCGTCGATGTCGGCTTCCTTTGCATATTCCACGATTTCCTCTACCGTGAGAAGCGAGCGGTCTGACGTAGGTGCTTCGTCTATGGATTTTGCCGAGCTTGAATATTTTTTAGTAACGTCATTTCCGTCAACCGTAACCTCTACAACGTTCGTGTGAGTTGATGAAATATTGACCCTTGCGCTGTGATTTTCGTTTTTTCCCTCGAGAAGAAGCTCAAACGTGCAAGCGGAGCTTATCTCCTCTATGGCTATTTCTGTATCTTTAAGAAATTTTTCTATCTTCTCACCGGCAGAGTCATCAAGCACGCTCAAAACCTCGAGCTTTAGGTCGGGTCTTGACGAAACCGCGCCGGCGGCTATCGCTGTTTTTATACCGTGGCGGCCACCCGTCGCAGGTACTATAACGCTCTTGACGTTTTTAATAATATTTCCGGAGAGACCGACAGAAATAAACTGTACCTCCCCGCCTAAAGCATCACAGAGTATTGCCGCCGCATAGGCGATAGCGATAGGCTCGGTGCAGCCCATAGCCAGCACAAGCTCTTCCTTTAGAATTGCTTCATATGTACGCATTTTAAGTTTTGTAAGCATAAAATGTATACCTTTCTTTACAAATTGGTGTTTTTATATTTTATACTGCGCTTGGATTTTTCAGCATGCATAAATAGTGATAGAAATTCGATAATCACGCAGAGCGCAGCATTTGCTAAAATACCCATTCAAATTATATAATAAATACGCCTTGTAAGTCAAGAGTTTTTGCAAATTAAGAAAAATTAAATTTGTCGAAAAATAAGTTTTATATCTTGACAACAAACGTCTCGAGTGATACAATTATTAATGAAATTTGTAAAAAAGGAGAACATAAAAAATGACATTTGAACAGTTTTTATCAACGCTCGCAAATTGGGCGGTTACGGTAGGAGTAAAAATCGTTATTGCGCTAGTGCTTCTTTTGGTATCATTTCGTTTGATAACCACAATCACTCGCAAAATTGAAAAAAGGCTAATAAACGGTAAGCCTCATCTTGATAAAACTCTTACGTCGACGTTGTTTTATATTGCGAGAATTGTGCTGAAGGCAATCGTGATAGTTTGCCTTGTCGGTTATCTTGGAATTGATACAAGCGGCCTTACCGCGTTATTCGTATCATTTGGTGCTTGTGTAGGACTTGCGGTTAACGGCGCGCTTTCTAACCTTGCAGGCGGCGTTATTATCATTATGACCCGTCCGTTCAAGATAGACGACTACATTGAGGCGCAGGGCGAAAGTGGTACAGTTGAGGATATACACATAACCTCGACAAAGCTCCGCACCCCCGATAACAAGGTCGTTTATATCCCAAACGGCCCGCTCTCTTCCGGCACTATCGTCAACTATTCTGAAAAAGAGCTTCGCCGTGTTGACTTCAGCTTTTCTATCAGCTATGACAGTGATTTTGAGAAGGCAAAGTCACTCGTTATGGACATAATTACAAGCCACCCGCTCACCCTTGATGACCCCGAGCCCTTCGTCAGAGTTTCATCTCATGCTGACAGCAGTATAGTCATTACTGCTAGAGTATGGGTTAAAAACGCTGATTACTGGACGGTAAACTTCGACGTTCTTGAAAGTGTAAAAACCTCGTTTGATAATAACGGTATCGAAATTCCTTACAACCAGCTTGACGTACACGTAAAAGAGAAATAACTAAAACAAAAAAAGATATGATAAGGAAAAATCCAAATCATATCTTTTTTATTTATCTGAAAATATTTCCGAAGGGATAAACGGCAAAGTAATTTCTCATCAGGTATTTTGACATATCAATGCCCGAAAAATCAACCGTAACCGAATATTCTCCCGGCAAGACGGGGATTTCATTTACAGAGCGTCCGTTTACCGTAAGAGTTGGGGGAGAGATAACGATGTGCGTCAGCTCTGCAAAGGGTGCCGTGGTGGATATTACCGATATCGGATTTCCGTAGTTGTCCGTTCCCTGACCGTAGAGAATAACGTCAATGCGCTCTTGCTTTGAGGTGATATTCAGCGTAAAGGAGTATTTTCCGCTATTTTGACCAAGGTACGTCAGCGATGCGCCATCTGCATAGAAGGTGTCGCCCCCCGAGTACGATCCGCCGCCTTCGCCGCCTGTTCCGTCATCTTCTTGGCCGTCGCACCCGACAGCCAGCGTGATAAACAATGAAAGCAATATAAGGAGTGCGGTAAGTCTGATAGCCTTATCAAAAGATGCTGTTTTTGTCATATTTTTATCCTTTTATTATACGTTTTCCAGAGGAGATTTTAAGCGCTCGGTTATTTCAAGGTAGGAAGGATTTGCACCGTTATCCATTTCAGAGTAGATTTTTTCGAGCGTCATGGCTCGGTGCCTTGATATAAGGAAGTTTTCTATCCAATAAATAAATTTGGTCGAAGGGCTTAAATGCTCTAATCTCTTCATTTTTTCGTACATCGGCGCACCGTCCGAGGCATCTCGCCAGGTGTCAACGAATGCAACGTCGTACCTCTCCTTCGGCATATCGTTTCCCGCATATTCGAAGGCGTCGGATTCTATTATTCGGATTTTTTCTTTGTTTGGGAACTGCGGAAGAATATGCTTTTTGAAAAGTCTGATGACGTCTGCGCTTTTTTCGACCACCGTCACAGATTCTACACACTCCTTCTCAGATGCCATATAAGCGTAATACCCAAGACCTAGTCCAAACGTCACGACTCTGCCACGCGCCTCGCTTATTGCCTCCTCCGAGGTGTCAAGGTCAACGGGAGTCAGAGTCATCCACTCGTTTCCGTTCTCAAGTACGGCAGGGAAGCGAAATTCTTCTGTAAAAAATCCCAGCGGCGGAACCTCCGAGAAATCCTCGTTTATTATCATATCTCCCGCGATAACCGCCTGATACGGTGCATATTTTTCCCACCTTAATTCCCAGCTTCCGTCCGTAACGTTTTCTATCATTATATTTTTATAGTACGGATTTTGCTCGTATTTTTTTGCATCAAGAAGCCTCACCGACGGCGTCAGATAATCCATTATAAGCGTGCGGTCATCGCCCCCGCGCGAAAAGTCCAAGGCGAAAATCTCCGACAAAAGCGCAACCAGCGCCTCTTCCTTAGTAATACTGCCGTCCTCCGTGAGAGTATCTATCATTTCTTTTGTAATAGCCTTGGGACATCTTTCAAGATATGCGGCGTAAAGCCTTGTTATCTCATAATTTTTATCAAAAATTTCTCTGAGGCGCTGCAGCTTCGGTGCATTCTTCGGATTCATCGTTTACTCCTTTTTTGCATTTACAAGGATATTTTACATCAAAGTCCCGGAGCAAGTCAATAATTTGTCGCTTTTTTGTTAAAAATTCCAATAAACTTTTTGCTAGAATACAAAAAAAGTTAATTTTCTTGCGATAAAAACCGTTTTTTCGAGATTAATTAAATGAAAGCGCTCGGATATGAGTGTCAAGAAAGGAGTTTTTGTTATGAAAAAAATTTTAAGCGTACTTACTGTTGTTCTTTCGCTACTGATGACTTGCTTGGTTGGATGCGATTTAACCGATACCGATGTGACAAACCCCGGCGACAAAGCGGTGAACGCAGCGGCTGTGTTTACCATTGATGTTAACCCGGGTGTGCGTGTGTATGTAAAGAGCGACGATACGGTTATTGAGGTTGAAGCGACTAACGAAGACGGCGAAAGCGTGGTTCAGGAGATCGTGTTTGAGGGCGTGAATTACGAAGCCGTTGTGGAAAACATCATTGATAAAATGGATGAAAAGGGCTTCCTTGAGGGAGATGAGAGCTCGGTTTTAATTTCGGTGGAAAAAAAGGAGATAGAGGTCTCTGAAAAACTCAATGAAAAGATAGAAAAAGCCTTTGAAAAGCACGGAAAAAGGGCGTCTGTGATAGAGCAAGAGCTTCTCGAACTCAACGAGGATGTAGAAAAAGCAATTGGCGAGATGGCGAAGAAGTATAACATTTCCGAGGGCAAGGCTCACTTGATCGAAAAAATCAGAGAGGAGTTCCCGGAGCTTTCCGAGGAGGAGCTTGCGGAGCTTAAAGTCAACGACCTTGGTATGATACTGGAAGAGACCTCTGATGATGTTAAGAAGCATTTCAACAAGGTGGGGCCGGCTATTGAAAATGCTTATGTCGGAAGAGAGCAGGCGCTTGTTGCAGCCTTGGAGAGCCTTGAAATTGCTGCCGCTGATATAACTATGCAGCGTGTTTGGGTTACCAGAAAAGAGGACAAAATGGTTTACGAGGTAGAGTTCGTGTATGACGGTATGGAATATGAGATAACCGTTGATGCACAAAGCGGTGCTATACTCGAAACAGAAAGCAAAGAATTCGAAAATATTGACGTAGATAAATTTATTGAGGAATTCGAAAATAATAATAAGATTG
Source organism: Eubacteriales bacterium (assembly GCA_045595265.1). Lineage (GTDB taxonomy): Bacteria > Bacillota > Clostridia > Oscillospirales > CAG-272 > UBA1740. Next base: position 7,734 of record JAZOAA010000141.1, on the reverse strand, counting down.
ATCTTGATAAGATCAAGGATGAGATGATAAACGAGGCTCTTGGTAAGGATGAGCCTGACGGCGGGGACGGGGGAGATCGTAATTCTGATGACGAAGAAGAGCATGAGGATAAGTTGCCCGAGCAGAAGCCTCTGTCACGCGGAGAGATTCTTAAAGCTGTAATGAAAGTGCTCGGTATTTCCGATGAGCAACTGAAAAAGACCGATGTCAGACTTCACGCGGCTGATGGCGGTGCGGTATTTTCCGTTACTGTCGAGACCAAAAGCCACGAGGTATACATTCTTGTGGTAGAAGCTTACAGCGGAACTGTTCTGAAGGCAGAATTGAACGGCATAGTACTTGAGGTAAATACCGAGACTGCCGAATAAGCAGGTAATTATTTTGGGCGGAGGGAAATTCTCACCGCCCATTTTACCGATTTGCGATAGTAGCCGTAAGGGAATCGAACTAACAAGTCTTATGGCTAAGCAAGTTTGACTTTAATATTTCTTTTGTGATATAATTACCACAGTTCGAGAACATTGACTGAGGTCACATAAGTTGTGAAGGAGGGGGCCGTGCTTTCGGTATTTACACCAACGGAGATTAAGGGTTGGCAGAGAGATGCTTGGGTTGAAAAGCTTATTGCGCGGATGTCCCGAGGCGAGATATCTGCCATGGGCGATCTTTATGAATTAATAGGCACCGATGTTTATGCGTTTGCCTTATCAAAGACGGCGAGTAGAGAAGACTCTGAAGATATAACCCACGATACTTTTGTTCAGATATGGAAAAATGCAAGTCGGTACACCCCTATGGGTAAGCCTCTTGCATGGATTTTTACCATCGAAATAAATCTGATTAGGAAGCAAATAAACAGGACTCGAAAATCCGTTCCTTTTGATGAAGCGATTGAGACGGAGATTGATAGTGAAGATTTTACAGAAAACATGATTTCAGACGATTTTTTACGACATATGTTAAATTGTTTAAGTGAAGAGGAACGTGAGATTATTTCGTTACATATAGTGTCGGGGCTGAAGCATCGAGAGATATCAAAGCTTTTGAAGAAACCGTTATCAACGGTGCTTTCAAAATATAGCCGTGCAATTAAAAAACTTCAAAATTATGCAAAAGAGAGGGAGGAGAGCAAGTGAAAAAGCGAACTTTGAAAAAAATGATTTTTGATTCGTTCAAGGCGGATACGCCGGACTTACGCTGTTCGCTAATGGATTCTTGTGAAAAAGAACCGCAAGAGTCTGCACCGCAAATTTCAATGGATTTCCCCATTGTTAACCGCTGTGTGAATTTCAGAATTGTTTTTAACAGGGCAACTGCTGTTATAGCCGGCATTGCAATCTTACTTTTCGGCATTTTTATTGGAAATTATATGTATCGCGACACGGTGACTTCTGCCGATCCAACAACTGAAACCGTTGTATATTTTGATGTCAATCCAAGCGTGGAGCTTCGAATGGATGAAAAAAACGAGGTTGTAGAATGTCTTGCGGGTAATGATGATGCAAAGGTGGTTCTTGCGGGGCTGAAGCTTGAAGGAGTGGATATGAATACTGCTTTGACCGCTATTGTAGGCTCTATGTATGTTAACGGCTATCTTGCCGAGTATTCAAATTCTATTTTGATAAGTGTCGAAACGAATGATAACGAAAAAACCGCCGTGCTTCTGAATGATATCACCGCAAAGATAAATACCGTTTTTGAAAAATCCGATATGGAATGTTCAATAATAGCACAAAGTGTAAAGGTAGATGAAAATCTGAAGCAGCGAGCAGAGGAAAAAGGTATTTCCGTAGGTAAGATGCATTTCTTGGATAAAATGGCGAAGGGGTTTGGAGGTCTTTCGGAAGACGCTATAAATAAGCTCTCGGAGCTTTCTATCAGGGATTTGAATTTGATTTATTTGCAGAAGTATGACGGTGAAGAAAACAGTTCGGAGGACTTGATTTCCGGTACTGTTAACGTAGCCATATCCGCTGATGAGGCAAAAAATGCAGTGATAGAAGAAATGGGGAAAGCATCTGATGATGTGGAATGCTACCGTACATTTTTTCTTCCTTCAAGAAACGGAGAATCAAAGGTTGTTTATGTTGTGGTTATAATGTTTTATGACGATCCTTCTGTCTACAAATATGAAGTGGATTGCCAGACGGGAGAAGTTGTAAGCATGCACAGAGACGGTTGATGTGTTAAAGCACCTAACTCGTAATACCAAGACCGTGTTACATCGCCGCTGTGTTGTAGGAAAAGGCGTAAAGACGGATAATAAACAATGAGACCTTTATTGCTTCGACAATTTCTCATTGACAAACCGGGTGTTTTGTATTATAATGATTAGGTACCACGTTTCCGTTTCGCAAGATCCTTTAAAATACAATTTTTAGGAGATTTTATGACCTTCTTAAAGTCTAAGCGCAGAGCCGCCCTTATTGGCATAGATACTGCCATTCTGGTCTGCGTTTATCTTTTTACCGCCGTACTTGATTTTCTCTCAGACGGAGGAGTTATTGACGTTTTGCGGTATGCTGTGAGCTTTATTCCTTTACTGCTTTTTGTATTAATAGCGCGTATCGTTTTCGGTGTTTATTCAAACGTGTGGCGCTACGCCAACTCCAAGGCGTTTATATCGCTGGTGCTTTCCGATATCTTTGGAGGAGCTTTGGCAGTATTGATTATGACGCTGCCGCCCCTTACGCGCTTTGCTATCGGCGGTTGGACAAGCGTAGCCTTCGTCGCTATGGCTAACGTAGTGACGCTCGTATCTAGATTCTGCTATCAGATCATATATCAGAATAAAAATATTGCAATCTCCTCGGCATCGGGCAACAAAATCGGAGTTGTAATAGTCGGTGCGGGTCAGGTGGGCGCTCTGCTTGCGGAGGAGCTGATGTATAATTCGTCGTCGCACTATCGCCCGATTTGCTTCGTCGATAAGGATAAAAACAAGATAGGCAGCCGAGTTTTGGGCCTTGAGGTTATTTCTGAAGGCGAGCAGGTTATTGATAAAATAAAATCTATGCCGGTGCAGGAGATATTTATTGCTTTGCCTAAGCTTAGCTCGGACGAGGCTGCATCTCTTCATAAATTTTATGCACAAACGGACTGTAAAATCAAAATATACGATTTCGCTACCGCAAACAGCGACAGCCCCACGGCAAAGCGCGTTATACGCGAGATTAAGATTGAGGATCTCCTCTTCCGCGATGCTTTGAGCGTTTCTGATGCTCAAACCAAGTCGTTCTATTCCGGCAAGGTCGTTTTGGTTACGGGCGGTGGAGGCTCTATCGGAAGTGAGCTGTGCCGTCAGATAGCCAGATGTAATCCAAAAAAGCTTATTGTTTTCGATATTTATGAAAACAACGCCTACGATCTTCAGCAGGAGCTTAGATACGAGCACGGCGCGGCGCTTGATCTTTGTGTTGAGATAGGCTCTGTGCGTGACAGGGCGAGGCTAGAAGCAGTTTTCTCGGCTTACAGACCAAACGTGGTTTTACACGCCGCAGCGCACAAGCACGTTCCTCTTATGGAGCACTCGGGCTGCGAGGCGATAAAAAATAACGTATTTGGTACATACAACACCGCCGATATGGCAGAAAAATACGGAGTTGATAAATTCATCCTCATATCCACTGACAAGGCGGTAAATCCCACGAACATTATGGGTGCTTCAAAGCGCCTTTGTGAGATGATAGTTCAGTGCCGTACCGATAGTAAAACCGCTTTTGCCGCAGTCAGATTCGGTAACGTTCTCGGCTCAAACGGTTCCGTTATCCCTCTTTTTAAGCGCCAGATAGAAAACGGCGGTCCCGTAACCGTGACGGACAAGCGTATAATACGCTACTTTATGACCATTCCGGAGGCATCGGGCCTCGTTATGCAGGCGGGCGCTATGGCTCACGGCGGCGACCTGTTTGTTCTTGATATGGGAAAGCCTATAAAGATACTTGACCTTGCGGAAAACATGATACGTCTTTCCGGCAAGACACCCTACGTTGATATTGACATAATTGAAACGGGACTTCGCCCCGGCGAGAAGCTTTACGAGGAGCTTCTTATAAAGACCGAGTGCCTTGATAAAACCGACAATAATATGATATTTATCGAGAGGGACACGCCTAAAACCAGAGCGGAGATTGATGAATATCTGGACGTTTTACAAAAGGCACTGCAAGTTACTCAGTATGAGATTGCTTCTCCTATGATAAATCAGACTCTAAAAAGTGTAGTTACCACTTACAAGGACCCTGATGAAATTAACAGAGTGGCAGAAGCATGCGATGAGATGAAAATGGTGTCTAAAGTCTGATTTTTCTAAAAATTGACATCTAAACTTTACATTTTTATACAAAAAAGAGCGCCAAAAGCGCTCTTTTTTGTGTTATGGCTTGCATTTTCCGCAAGCGGAATATCCTTCTGAAATAAGCTCTTCTCTTGTACCGTAGAAGTCCTCGCGGTTTGCCTCGCTGATGCTCTCCGCACACGATTTTTCCGGGTAGTGAAATTTCTTTGATTTCTTGTTTAATACGTAGGTAACGCTGCCTGGCGGAGGAGCAGGCTCGGTCGGAGCTTCGCCAATGCTCGTTTGCGTATCACCTACGGCTCTGTTTCGTCCCGTGAAATAGTCTATTTCCACACCGGGCTGTACGTTGTATACGTAGATGCAAAACTCAATTCCCCGACCGTCGTCCTCTACGGAATACGCCTCCATAAGAACACCTCTTGCAACAAGGTCGTACCCGTCGTAAATCGGGGTGACTCGGTACATAACGTGGTTTTGAGTTTCCTCTATGTAATCGTCAACGTCGTTTTCGAAGGGGAGCATTCCGTCAACGTTGAGGTAAGCCGTTCCGGTTATGAGATTTTCCTCGTTGTCGTTTTCACCCGCAAGCTGAAAGCCTATCAAATGACATCTGTTGTAAAGATAACCGAAGCTGTATTGCCTGTTGTTCGAGTCGCCGTTATACTCCCAGCCGCTCGGTGTCACCGAACCTATGTCCTCGCGCTCCTCATCGGGCATAAGCTCAACACCAAGGCACGCCATAGCAACACCGCACCTTCCGAGCGCGTCAAGCGGAGAATATCTTTCATAGGCATCGTCCGTTATCTCATCTTCTGTAAAAAACGGCACTCCGCCGTTTATCTCAACGTACACCTCACCGGAGTACTCCGGTATATCGTCAAGCGAAATTATCTCGCCCGAGCCGCACGCACAAAACGACAGTATAAATGTAAGCAGCAAAACCGCCGCCACACTCTTCTTTATATTAATCCACATTGTCCTCACTCCGTTTATGTAAGTTAATATCATTATATCAAATCAACCCGCACAAATCAATTGTGTAATATTTACAAAAAAACACCGAATAATTAATAATTTCGCCGAAATCCACTTTTAATGCAATAAAACGCTTGTCTTTTAGATTTATCTATGTTATAATATAATAAATATTTTAATTATTGTTCCGAGGTTTTTGAAATGAAAGCTTTTGAAAATAAAGTGTGGCTCGCAACCCCTACGATGCATGGGGAAGAAATGAAATATATCAAGCAAGCTTACGATACTAACTGGATAAGTACAGTTGGTGAAAATATCAATGAGGTGGAGCGAATTGCAGCGGAAAAAGCAGAGATGAAATACGCGGTCGGTTTGTCTTGTTGTACCGCGGCACTTCATTTGGCAGTCAAGCATGCCGGAGAAACACTTTACGGAAAGCCTGCGATCAGCCATGGTGCTTTAGAGGGTAAGAGAGTTTTTTGTTCCGATATGACCTTTGATGCAACGCTCAATCCCGTTGCCTATGAAGGCGGTATTCCCGTGTTTATCGATACGGAAGCGGAGTCGTGGAATATGGATCCTATCGCCCTCGAAAAAGCTTTCGAGCTTTATCCCGATGTAAAGCTTGTTGTTTATGCCGAGCTTTACGGATTCCCCGGAAGAGTTGACGTTATTAAAAAAATATGCGAAAGTCACGGCGCGCTTCTGATTGAGGATGCGGCAGAAGCAATGGGTGCTACTGTTAATGGTCGACAGTGCGGCTCGTTTGGCGATTATTCCGCCATAAGCTACAACGGTAATAAGATTATTACCGGTTCTGCCGGAGGCTGCCTTTTGACAAACGATATCGAGGTGGCAAACAAGGCTCGTAAGTGGTCGACGCAGGCGAGAGAGAACGCCCCCTGGTATCAGCACGAGGAGGTCGGCTATAACTACCGTATGAGTAACGTGATTGCGGGAGTTGTGCGCGGACAGTATCCATATCTTGAGGAGCATATTGCGCAAAAAAAAGCCATATACGAGAGATATAAAGAGGGATTAAAGGATCTTCCCGTGCAGATGAATCCTGTTGTTAATAATACCGAGCCTAACTATTGGCTGTCAGCGATGATTATAGATAGAGATTATATGTGCAAGCAGGTCAGAGACGATTGCAAAGCGCTATACATATCCGAGAGAGGCAAGACTTGCCCTTCTGAAATTCTCGAAACGTTGGCAAAATATAATGCCGAGGGCAGACCGATATGGAAGCCAATGCACATGCAGCCGATGTACCGCATGCACGAATTTATTACCCGAGAGGGAAGCGGGCGTTGCAGAACAAATGCCTATATCGCAGGCGGCTTTGTAGATGTCGGTGCTGATATTTTTGACCGCGGTCTGTGCCTACCGTCAGATAATAAAATGACAATCAACGAGCAGGACAAGGTCATCGAAATTATAAAAAGCTGCTTCGAATAATTTGTATTGAGGTTGATTTATGTACAATAAATTTTTCAAAAGATTTTTTGATTTTATACTTTCGCTTCTGGCGTTAGCGATTCTTTCTCCTTTGCTTTTGGTTCTAGCGCTTGTGGGGGCGATTGCTATGGGAGGAAATCCCTTCTTTACCCAGCTACGACCCGGAAAAAAAGATAAATACGGAAACGAGAAGATTTTTAAGCTCATTAAATTCCGCACCATGAGTAACAAGAAGGATAAAGACGGAAATCTGCTCCCGGATGATCAAAGACTTAACAAGTACGGCCGTATTCTTCGTTCAACAAGCCTTGATGAGCTTCCCGAGCTTATAAACATATTGAAAGGCGATATGTCCATTGTCGGTCCCAGACCACAGCTCGTACGCGATATGGTCTTCATGAGCGAAGATGTACGTGAACGTCATAATGTTCGCCCCGGTCTAACCGGACTTGCACAGGTTAACGGCAGAAACAACATTACTTGGGAAAAAAAGTTTGAATATGATTTGCAGTACATAAAAGAAATCACGTTAGCGAATGATATTAAAATTTTGTTTCAGACTGTTGCAAAAGTTTTTAAGAGAAGCGATACCGTTCGCGAAGGAACCGAGTCTGATATAGACTTTGGCGACTGGTTGGTATTAGAAGGCAAGGTTGATAAATCTACTTATGATAAAAAACAGGCTGAAGCCAAAGAGTTAATGAAGGTGTAAAATGACAGAACAAAGATTTTCCGTATCGATGTGCGTTTACGGTAAAGACAATCCTGATTGGTTCAAAACTGCGGTTGACAGTATCTTGAATCAGACTTGCGCCCCCGATGAAGTGGTGCTGGTGGTTGACGGGCCGGTTCCCGATATTCTCGGAGAGATCATCAGTGAATATGAAAAGCGAGATGATTTCAAGGTAATACGCTTTGAGACAAATCAAGGACATGGAAACGCAAGAAGGGTTGGACTTGAAAACTGTACCAATGAGCTGGTGGCTATTATGGATGCCGAT
>JAZOAA010000140.1:0-5311 GCA_045595265.1 Eubacteriales bacterium | reverse complement strand
GGTAAAAGGCCCTTGGCCTTGGGAACCCGAAGCAAATTGTATAGGTGTGAGGAGATAGAATTATGTGGATATATGAGAAAAAGCTTGAATTTCCCGTTAAAATAAAAAATCCCAACGCTAAATTAGCACAGGCGATTATATCGCAGCTTGGTGGACCTGATTGCAATTTATTATAGCATTGGGGTTTTTATATTTCTTGGAAGAATATTGAGATGTGTTCGGTTGGTTTATTGTAGATAATTTTATTTATTATGGTGCGGAGGGCTTCATTTTTTGCTTTGGGGCTATGTTTATCCGATTCGACAAATCTCACTACCTCATTGACCTTATTCGCGAGGGCGGCGATATTTCGGCTATTGGGAGAGGGCTTCGGAGTTTTATCCCTGAGCTGTCTGAGCTTTGCTATTTGCTTTTCAATTTCCTTTTTATTCTTCGCGTACTGCTCGATCGTATCGACTTCCGCGAGGTATGCTTGCTTTGCTCTGTCGAGCTTACGCTCCTCTATTGCGATAAGCTTATCAAAGTCGGGGGTATTTGCGCTTCTATCGCTCTTTTTATTGGGGACTATTACAAAATCGTTATTTTTGAGGGCGTCCTTCAATGCGTCTACGACGGCTTTCTCCAATTTAGTTACCGAAATACTATGTGAGGTGTGGCAGGTGCCTCTGGCGTAGTTACAGCACTGCAAGCTATATGACGTTTGTTTTTTTCCCCATCTGCCTCCTGCCGCAAGTGTTGAGCCGCAGGCGCTGCATCTGACGAGCCCCTTAAGCATATATTCGACTTCCTGTTCCTTACGCGCGTACTTTGTGTACGCCTTTTTTTGTTGCTCAAGGCGCGATTGTACTTTCTTCCAGAGCTCCTCGGAGATGATCGCCTCGTGGTTGCCGTCGATGATCATAACGCTTTCGTGGTTATAATTCCGGCTATGCACTGCTCTTGTTCCTTCCTGCGACCATCGAAGCTTTCCGATATAGAGAGGGTTATTGAGCATATATTCGACGTATCTATTATCGGGGGCGTTTCCTCGGGTGGTTTTTACTCCTCTATTTGCGAGATCCATCGCGATCCTTCGCATTCCTTCACCTGCAGCGAAGCGTTCGAAGACCTCTTTAACTATCAGCGCCTGTTCCTCGTTCGGATAATATTTTTTCTCCTTTATGAAATAACCGAAGGCGGGAGGGCAGATCGGCTCTCCACGGCTTACCTTTTCGGTCATTCCTCTCGTTACCTCGGTTGAGAGGTTAACCGAATAATATTCGTCGGTCCACTCGATTATTCTCTCTATCAGAGATCCGAAGTGTCCCTCGGGGATCGGCTCGGACACCGACACTACGGCGACGCCTTTTTTTGAGAGCAGACTTTTATAGGCGATGGCTTCCTCTTGATTTCGTGCGAATCTTGAAAATTTCCACACGTAGATCTTATCGAAGGGGCGGTCCTTTTCCTTCGCCATTGCTATCATTCTATTGAAATCGGCTCTTTTTTTCGTGCTTCTGCCCGAAATTCCGTCGTCATAGAATACATACTCGTCGGGAATTTGATATCCTTCCTTTTCTGCGTGCTCTCTGACCTTTTTAAGCTGGGAGTCGGGGGAGTATTCGTCCTGCCGCTCGTCTGATACGCGTATGTAGGCGGCGGCTATTTTTAATAACATTGTATCACTCAAATTTTTCATCGTTGGTATCCTTTTTGCAATGAAGCATGTCAATGTATTTGACTATCTCTTTATTATGTTCTTTTTCCAAAGCACTCGTAATTCTTTTGGTAAAAAATTTGAGAATAAAATATGCCGGTATAAACACAGGCAGGCTTATTGTAAACAAGATATATGAAAGAATGACGAGGATGGTGCCGATTGCTTCGCACTTTTCTATAATGAAAATAGAAGCTATCAACATTAAACTGCCGAGAAAACAAACGACGGTCATAAATCCAATAAACATAAAAAATTCCATTTTATTATTCCTCAATTTCCGATAACGTCATACTTTGCATTTAATATTTGGTTGGGAATTGTACACAGCATTAAAAGAAGTGTCAAAATGAAATTTACGATTGTATCGATAAAATTTATAATCCACATAATCAACGTAATAATAAAGTGCAACTTTACGAGAGCCAATATAAAACCGATTCCTGTTAATAAAAATCCCACTAAAGTAAGTATGTTGTCTTTTATTATTCTGAATATCCAAATCAAGAAGAAAGGTACTGAAAATATAATAATGTTTATAAAAACCGCAATTTTATATACGATGCTGTTGGATAAATCACTTCGCAACAGGTACTCTATACTGTTTTTCATTTGAAAACTCCTTTTATTTTTTGATACCGCATATTTTATCGGCATCGAGCTTTATGGCGCCCGCTTTTACGGCAAGTGCGAGCATATGTTTACAAACCACGTGTCGCGTTTGATGGTCGGGGCAAGTACATTTAGTTAGTGTTGTTTTATATTCTTTGAACGATTCCGAATAAATGAAGCATTCCGCTTTAACAGGGGTAGACGTTTTATCGATTGTCAGCCGGTCTACTGCCAAATATTCTGTAACAGCTTTTTTCGCGCGAGCCGTTTTGATTGATTCAAGATACAGATCGAGCTGGCTTTTGTTGAAAAATCTCGGATCAATATCAATGAGGAAAGGGTTGTCTTTTAGTATTTGTTCAACATCGATTTGTTCGTTATTCGTCTTGGGAATGGGTATATACGACGTTGATGGAATCCTGTTATAAGCTGATGGAGGAGCTGATGACCCTCGGCTATAGTCGCAGGATCCCGAATGAGTCTCTTGCGGAGAATCCGGCGAGCGCGATGTATTTTGGGGTGCTTTTGGGGGCGCAGGTATCCGAGGGGGAGCTAAATGCGTTTCTTTAGGTCTTGAAGAAACTTTAGGTGGTTTCCGTCTGGATTTTTTATATATCCATATTAAAAACACGGCGAGCGCGACAATAAAAGCGATAGCTATGAAAGTTTCGACGCCTTCAGAATCGCCTCCACTACCGGAAGAGTTCCCCGAGCTTTGAGATGTTTTGTCATTATAGTTATAAGGGCACTTACCGTTGAAGTGTTGGTGTGCGGAATATCCGTGATGATAGTGATATTCTCCCGTAGAGTGATCATAATGTCCGCCGTTTGAGTCGGTCTTTCCAGAGTGTGCAGATAGCGTTATGGAAAAGTTAAATAATAAAATTATTATCAATAATATTAAACAGAGAAATCTTTTCATCCGGTATTCTTTTAGTTATAAAATTCGTTCTGATGGTTTGCTGATTCTGATTGCTGTTTGATTTCAAATTGAAGGTTTCTTTGGCGGTTCTCAAGGTTATGAATATTTGTAAAGGAAGCTGTTATAAAGGAAAAGATGCACAAAATGAGCAAGGATATTATCGAGAGGGAAACCGCGCATGCAACAATAATTACAAGCATTTCCAAAATGGCTTCTGCTCCGTCAAATTCGACAACAAACATTGATACAACCGTGCCTAATATCGAAAACGCCAAGAGCATATAAGCCATTCTTTTGGCCTTTTCCTTTTCCAATCTGTTTTGCACAATATACAGATCTCGTTTTAAGTCATTAAGTTTTTTATCTCCCATTTTGTTTCTCCTATATTTGGGTCAATCTTGACATAATCGTGGAATAGTGATATAATCAAAGTACGAGCCGGCTTGAATTATTTAGGAGACCATATATTATGAAAACTGACTTTAATGAATTCAAACGGCTGTACTATGCTTTGTCGGAGGAAAAGCGCGAGATCTTTATTTGTTATCTTCGCTCTTTGTCGACTGAGACGCAAGATAGCGCAGATAGCGCATCGCCTCGCCCTGAGCTTCGGGAGACAGACGCTCCATCAGAGCTGCTGCCTCATTAAATAATATATCATTTGGCTCACCGCCTTTGGCGGTGGGCTTTTCTTTTTGTTCGGTTTTTCCGAGAAGGTAGTCTACTGATACGCCAAAGTAATCGGCAACACATTCTATTTTATCAACAGAAGGTATAGATCCTTTCTTTAGGTTATCCACGAGACTTTTGTTTAGATTTGTCTCTTTAAGCATTTGGTTTATTGACACTGACTTCTCTTCACATAGACCAGAAATTCTATCTACGATGATTTTTTGTTTTTCAGGGGAGAGAGTGGGGGCATCTGGGTCTGTCGTTTCGGTCTTACCGAGAAGGTAGTCGACTGAGACACCAAAAAAGTCAGCGATCTTTGAAAGATGCTTTTGATATGATTTAGTTCTTCCGGTTTTCCAACCGGTATAGATTGCCTTTGGGACTCCTAAATAGTTTGTGAGATCAATTTGCTTCAATCCCTTTTCTTTTAGAAGAAAATCAATTTTGTCAAAAGTGTTCAAAATTTATACTCCTTTCTTGTGCAAACAAAATAAAGTTTACAAAATTTATATTTTTGCGTTGACAGTTTACAAAATTTATACTAAAATATAACTGTACTAAGGTATTGAGGGAGTGCGAGGGGAATGAGCGAAGAAAAGTTCTTTTATCTTGTTTTCTTTGTTAACTTTCATTATAGCATAGATTTCGGGGTTTTGTCAATATCTCGGTACGGAAGAAACAAACAAGAAAAAACAATTAAAAAACAAACATAAAGGGGGAGAACGAATGTTCAACGGAAAGAAGCTGGGAGATTATCTGAAGGAGAACGGCATCACTCACGCCGCGATGGCGAAGACGTTGGGGGTATCGGAGGGGGCGGTTCGCCACGTTATTGTAGGCATCAAGCAGCCGAGTCTTGCAATGACTGTTGAGTTTGCCAAGATGATGGGGTGCACGGTGGACGAGCTGCTTATAAAGACAGAGGACTGACGGTCGGCATATCATATTAAAAAACCATTTAGGAGGTAGCGAGATGGCAAAGAAGGAAAAGAAAGAAAAGAAAGAAAAGAAAGAGATCACTTATTCGTTTTACGTTGGCGACAAGAAGGTCGACACCTTGACTCAGGAGCAGTGCGATCGTATGTGTCAGAAGCTTTCGGAGGTTATGTCGTTATATTATTCACAGCACCCCGAGGAATTTGAGGCGCTGTGATGAAAACGAGTGAAAAAGGTGGTGAGGTCTTGAAGTACAAGAGCAAGGATTCTGAGTGTGATATTCACGAGCGGAAATGCGCGCGGTGCGGGCGGATATTTATTGTGGCGCCGTTTCACGCATACAAGGACGGCGTTCGGCTCTACTGCACGTATTCGTGTTATATGAGGGCAAAGGAGGACAAGGAGGCGGCTCATCGCGCGAGGATAGAGGAGAGGAGGAGGGGGAAAGTGAAGAGTGAAGAGTGAAGAGTGAA
>JAZOAA010000139.1:0-4603 GCA_045595265.1 Eubacteriales bacterium | reverse complement strand
AGCTCCTCGTCAGACTCCGTAAGGTTCATAAGAACAAAACGCGATGCGTTCCAGAGCTTGTTAGCAAAGTTTCTTGCCGACTCGATTTTCTCATCGGAGAATCTCATGTCGTTTCCGGGCGCGTTACCCGTTGCCAGAGCAAATCTTAACGCGTCAGCGCCGTACTGCTCGATAATCTTCAGTGGGTCAATGCCGTTTCCGAGCGATTTTGACATCTTTCTGCCGTTTGCATCTCTTACAAGACCGTGAATAAATACGGTAGAGAAGGGCTTCTCGCCCATATGCTCCATAGCTGAGAATATCATTCTTGCAACCCAGAAGAATATGATATCATAGCCTGTTACGAGAACGTTCGTGGGATAGTATCTCTCAAGGTCCTCGGTCTTTTCGGGCCAGCCCATAGTAGAGAAGGGCCAGAGCGCAGACGAGAACCAGGTGTCAAGAACGTCGGACTCCTGCTCAACCTTACCGCCACATTTCGGACATACGGAAATATCGGTCTTAGAAACCTCCATATGACCGCAATCCTGACAGTAGAAGGCGGGTATTCTGTGACCCCACCACAGCTGACGTGAAATACACCAGTCGTGGCAGTTCTCCATCCAGTTTATATATATTTTTGAAAATCTTTCAGGCTCAAACTTAACCTCGCCTGATTTAACAACTTCAAGTGCAGGTTTTGCAAGAGGCTCCATCTTAACAAACCACTGGTCGCTTGTAAGAGGCTCAACAGTAGTCTTACATCTGTAACACGTGCCTACGTTGTGGCTGCAAGGCTCGATTTTTACAAGATATCCGCCCGCTTCAAGATCGCTGACAAGCGCTTTTCTTGCCTCGTATCTGTCCATTCCGGCATACTTTCCGCCAAACTCATCACAGATCGTAGCATCATCGTTCATAACCTTGATGATAGGAAGGTCATGTCTCTTTCCAACCTCGAAGTCGTTGGGGTCGTGTGCGGGTGTAATCTTAACGCAACCCGTACCAAAGTCCTTTTCAACGTATTCGTCGGCAACAACGGGAATCTCGCGGTTTACGAGAGGGAGAATCAGAGTTTTGCCCACAAGGTGCGCATATCTTTCGTCCTCGGGGTGAACTGCAACCGCGGTATCGCCGAGCATTGTTTCGGGACGCGTGGTAGCAACCGTTACAAACTCGTCAGAGTCCTTAACGGGATATCTTACGTGCCAGAACGAGCCGGGCTGTTCGGTATACTCAACCTCCGCGTCGGAAAGAGCGGTGAGGCATCTCGGGCACCAGTTGATTATGCGGTATCCGCGGTAGATAAGCCCCTTGTTATAAAGGTTTACGAACACCTCGCGTACAGCCTTTGAGCAGCCCTCGTCCATTGTAAAGCGCTCGCGCGACCAGTCACAAGAGGAGCCGAGCTTCTTAAGCTGACTTATGATTCTGCTGCCGTACTGGTTTTTCCAGTCCCAAACTCTATCGAGGAACTTTTCTCTTCCGAGGTCATATCTTGTGAGTCCCTCATTCTCGCGAAGAGCCTCTTCAACCTTTATCTGCGTAGCAATACCCGCATGGTCAGTACCGGGAACCCAAAGAGTAGAGTATCCCTGCATACGCTTGGTACGCACAAGTATGTCCTGAAGTGTCTGGTCAAGGGCGTGTCCCATATGGAGCTGACCCGTAACGTTAGGCGGGGGAATAACTATTGAAAACGCGGGTTTCTTCTTGTCGGGGTCGGGCGCGAAATACTTTTTCTCGCACCATTCCTCATAAATCCTGTCCTCAAATTCGGCAGGGTTGTAATTTTTTGCTAATTCCTTCATTTTTATATCTTCCTTTCGGTTATTAATAAAATAAAAAATCCCAAGCAACGCAATGAAGCATTGCTTGGGACGGAAAAATCCGTGGTACCACCCAAATTCAGAGCAAAAACGCTCTCTCATTAAAGCTATAACGCGCTCACCGTCGGGTTCTAATTGGCAAAAGCCTTTCTTCCCGAATACTGCAGGGCTACCTTCGCGCACTTAATGACAAGGCTTGCACCAACCGCCCATTCTCTCTAGTCCCTCAGCACGCTACTCCTCCCCGAGAAATATTATATGTATTTTATCATATTAAAAATATTTTGTCAACATTTCTGGAAAAAAATTTGATACGTTTTGAAAAAACGCTTGACTTATTTTTCCGTTGTGCTATACTTATTATGATAAGAAATTTTTCTAAAGGGAGAAAAAATGAAGCTTTTAATAGGTGCTGACACCGTTCCTACGATTGTGACGAACGACCTGTTCGTCAAAGGTGACGCAAAGACGCTTTTTGGTGATATTTGCAATCTTACGAAGGAAGCAGATAGGGTAATAATAAACCTTGAGTGCGCTCTTACTCGCCACGAAGGTAAAATAAAGAAATTCGGACCTAACATTAAGTGTGACCCAGAATGTACCAACGCTCTTGTAAATCTCGGCGTTACAGACGTCTGTCTTTCGAACAACCACGTTTTCGACTATGGTATCAAGGGACTTCGCGACACTATGCAGGCGCTTGACGGTGCGGGACTTCCCTATACGGGAATAGGTGAAAACGACACCGATTCGAGAAAGGCATATTACATAGAGCATGACGGCAAGAAAATAGGAATAATCAACGTCTGCGAGCACGAGTATACCTACGCTCTTCCGAACCGTATCGGCGCAAATCCCTTCGACCCCTTCTTGACCATGCAGGATATCAGGGAATGTAAGAAAAATGCCGATTACGTTATCTGTATCTATCACGGCGGAAAGGAATATTGCCGCTATCCTTCCCCAAGACTCTACAACCTCGCTCACGAGATGGTTCTTTGCGGAGCAGACGTCGTTCTTGCCCAGCATAGCCACTGCATCGGCTGCTACGAGCAGTTTGAAGGAGGTCATATCGTTTACGGTCAGGGTAACTTCAACTTCGTCTTTGCGGGCTATAACTGTCCTGAATGCTGGTTTACCTCTCTGCTTGTTGAGCTTGATATAGATGACGGCATTAAGATAAAGTTCCACCCCGTCGTAGCGACAGAGCAGGGCTGCGACCTCGCCCGAGGCGCTAAAGCCGCTGAAATCATGTCCGAGTTTGAGGCAAGAAACGAGGAGCTGAAAAACGGTAAGTGGCGCGACGGCTGGCACGCCTTTTGCACCGATCCGGAAAGAGAATATTACCACGACCGTATAGTAAACGCCTGCACAACCGAAGAGGAGCTTCACCTCTTTGCTCACTATCTTGACTGCGAGGCACATACTGACGTCTGGCGCGAGCTGTACCCAACGTGGAATACAACTAACGAGCTTTGATTTTCAATTTACATACTAAAAAACAAAATCAACCCCCGAAAATTTCAGAGGGTTGATTTTTTATATAGTGCATCAAAAAAACTTCCACGCAAGGTGTAAAAGCCGCAACGGGAAGCAAACCTGTAACTAACCCTTAGGAGTGTTTAGAAGGGGTTGAGTCTATCTGCGTTTGGGTGATTTTCTTGCAAAACAAGCGTAAAATCCACTGAAAAGGCAGATTTTACGCTTGGTAGGTTGTGTGTGTATGTGTTTTGTGATAGTTTGTGATGTAGGGGTGTACAAAGGAATACAGTAACGTATAACACTTTTACATTTTATCACTTTTTCCCATATTACATCTGTCACAAAGTGTCCTTAAATTGCTTGCAACTGTTTGACCACCTTTTGCTACTGGTATTATGTGGTCTACGTGCAATTTAACACCATCGTTTGCACAAGAACCGCAAATTTGACATCTGTAATTATCGCGCTTTAGTATATCATAACGCAAAGAGTCAGTCATTTTTGCTCGCTCCACTTTAATTTGATATTGCCGTGTCTGCCGCTGAGCTTTGAGTTTGATAGTGTGATCATATAAGCGCTTTAATTCATCAAAATCAAAGCTTTGTTCTTTCCAATAGTGGTTTCTGCCTTGTGGAGAAGTATATGTTAATTTGCAATGCACTATTACATTAAATTGTGGTTTTCTAAGCTTCTTCCACTTGAAAATTCTGTCTTCATACTTGATAAATTTATTATATGAGAAGTCAATTTTCTTGCAAAATTCTTCGGTGGCGGCAGTTCTAATTTCTTTCGTTTGTCCTATGTAATTATAATATTTGTTTCTATTAAATAAAATTGATTCAACGATATTACGGTAAAAATTCTCGTTTGATGTAATTAGCCCTATTAAATAATCATCTATTGATAAATTATCTAATTGTCGTTTAGAGTTACATACTTGTTGATTATTATACCTAGATTCGATTCGTTTAAAATTAACTGTTTTATTTAATTCAAGTAGTTTTTTTATGCGCTCGCTATTTTTAAGTACAATTTTGCACTTATTGTAATCAACAATAGTGATTATAAACAAAGCAACTAGAACAACTCCAAAGACGATAAATGCTATGATATGCATAATGCCAATTTCGTCTTGCATATCTTCGTTGTTTGTCTCTCCACCGAAATATGTTTGCTGATAGCTGTCAATAACTATTTGATTACTAGAAAACGGTTGAATGTTGTATTTCCCCAAACTCGATTGTTTATATAATTCTACCGATTCATCGGGAACAAAAATAGTAAATTCTGGGTTGGGTTTAGTAGGCCAACGT
>JAZOAA010000138.1:0-2094 GCA_045595265.1 Eubacteriales bacterium | reverse complement strand
TTGTGGGCTTGGATTGTCTTCCTAAGACCGCTTGGCATCCGACTTTGTGTCAAACTAGTTTCTTTGAAAATTGGGAAGGTTGTGGGGGAAGATCTCGATGCCAGCATCTCTGCATACGGCGAGGACCTCGGCGACTCGGTGGTTTCGGTCAAGGTGTTGGTCGTTCATCGGCATATTATGTCCGTTTGAAATGATGTCGTAGTACTCGCCCTCATCGATCCATTTTAAGATTGGGAGGGCGCCACTGTATAGACGAATTGATTTTAGTCTGCCTTTGCCGCAGAGGTTGAAGAGCCGCGGAAGCGAGATCGCTTCCGCGGTTTCGGGATTGCGAACGGTCAGCGGCTGCATACACTCATCCACCAATTTTCGATACATACGTTTATTACCGAGCAGGTGTAAAGAGCCTACAGGGTATTCGCCACAGACAGATAATAGGCTGATAAGTCGGTAAAGTTGGGTGTCTTTTCTCATTGTTTTTGTCATTATTTGTTTATCTCCTTTCTTTAATGAACAATAAATGGTGAAATGAAAAATCCGACGTCTTAGTTTGATACAGCGTCGGATTTTCTTTCTTAAATATGCGAAAAAGTCTTGTATTACAAGGACTTTTCGGTTTTGAAAAAAGGTGTAAAAAAAATTTAGCGAAAAAGCGCTGTTTTTACACCTGTTTTTAAGGTGGTGAATCGTACAATTTCAGCCCGTTATCGGGGATAGAGTGTTGTATTTTACACCACATCAGGAACTCCTCTTGCGGAACTACGTATACCTCGGTTTTGTCGCAATCTCCCTCGGCACTGCAATAGAAGTGTTGACAAACGTGAGGCGAATCATCCTCCATCACGAACAGTGCAATCGCGTCAATGACCGTTTTGATCTCGATATTGTCGTGATCTCGCCAAGCCCTTTTGGGATTGTTTCTGTCGTAGACGTGTCGGAATATGACGGTACATTTTCCAAACCTCCGTATCGGCTTGTCCATAAAAAAACGCTCTAACGAGGCATACATAATTTCCTTTATGTAGCCGGTAGAGCTGTTTCTCTTTTTTGGTAGCAGTGTAGGAATGACCGCGCAGAACCATCCTTCCTCTGTATAGCCGCATTTGGCATAAGCAGCATCGGTCAATGCTTTCGTTATTTTCTCCCGCGTCAGAGGGTCGGGGGAGTAAATAGGAAGAGCACGGCATAGCAACGTTGACCTTTCTTTCTGCTCGTATGCCGTAAGTAATAGCTCCGTTGCAGATTGATCGTTCATTTCGATTGCCCGTCGTGCTCTTCTGAGTGTTAAGGTGAAATCTTCTGTTTGTCGTTCCACCTTGTCAATGGTTTTCAAAATTTCTTGTGTTTGTTCTTTTGTTAGTTTCATAAATCTCCTTTCTTTGTTTGTGGTATACTTTACCACTATACATATTATAACATATAAGGAATGTTAGCGCAATAGCAATATCGTGCCAATACTGTGCTAATTTCGTACCATTTGAAAATATTTTGAAAAAATTCGAAAAAATTTTGATATTTGAGGCGTTTTGCGATAAAACAAACTCGTAAGTTAGTAACTCGTGATACAGTTATTTGCAAGGGACAGACAATTCAGAGTAATATTGTTTTTTGTAATTTTATACCTTCGACCATATATTCTCATTCGTTTTGGGAAATAATAACGGTGAAAACAAAAAACGGAGGTATATATGTTCAAACACGAAAAAATGTTATTTCATCCCGTAGAGGTAGAGAGACCAAATCCGCAGTATGCGGTGTTGCTTCAGGAGCAGCTTGGCGGCGGCAACGGCGAGCTGAAGGCGGCAATGCAGTATATGTCGCAGAGCTTCAGAATCAAAGATCCCGAGATCAAGGACTTGTTTCTTGACATAGCCGCGGAGGAGCTGGGACACATGGAAATGGTGGCGCAGACCATCAATCTGCTCAATGGTCACGACGTGGACGCAACCAAGGTGCAGGCGGGCGAGGTGCAGACCCACGTTCTGCTCGGACTCAACCCCGGCCTCATCAATTCCTCTGGCTATTCCTGGACGGCAGATTACGTGACCGTCACGGGCGACCTGTGCGCCGACCTGCTCTCCAACATTGCGTCCG
>JAZOAA010000137.1:0-10946 GCA_045595265.1 Eubacteriales bacterium | reverse complement strand
CGGAGCGAACGGTGTGACCGGGGCCCTTGGGGGCTACCATGTTAACGTTTACGTTCTTGGGGGGCTTGATGCAGCCGAAGTGAATGTTAAATCCGTGAGCGAAGGCGAGAGTCTTGCCTTCGCTAAGGTTAGGCTCGATAGACTCCTTATAGAGCTTTGCCTGCTTTTCGTCATTGATAAGAATCATAATGAGGTCTGCTGCCGCTGCTGCATCGTATGCGGTCATAACCTTAAGGCCCTGTGCCTCTGCCTTTGCCCAGCTCTTTGAGCCTTCGTAGAGACCTACGATAACGTTTACGCCGCTGTCTTTAAGGTTGAGTGCGTGAGCGTGGCCCTGTGAGCCGTAACCGATGATAGCTACGGTCTTGCCGTTGAGCTTCTGAAGATCGCAGTCCTGCTGATAGTAGATTTTTGCATTGTTTGCCATTGTTTTGGTTCTCCTTGGATTTAAGAAAATTTATTTTTAATTAATTTTATTCTTTTGAAAGAAGGGTGCTTGTTCCTCTGTCAAGAGCAACTATACCGGTACGGCACATCTCGATTATGCCGAAGGGAATCATAAGCTTTATAAAAGCGTCGATCTTTGAAGGATCGCCGGTCACCTCGATACACATACCCTCGTTTGTGTAATCAATAACCTTCGCACGATATGCATCAACTGCAAAGTGGATATCCGCGCGGTTTTCGGGCTTGTTCTCTATTTTAACAAGCATAAGCTCACGCTTAATGCAGTCGTCGTCAAGCACCTCAACCTTTTTAACGTTGATGAGCTTTCTGAGCTGATTTATCAGCTGCTCTCTTGCGTATCCGTCACCTGAAAGGCATATCGTTATTCTCGAATACTCGGGGGACTCGGTTTCGCCAACCGTAAGAGCATCAATATTGAAGCCGCGGCGGGTAAACATGCTCGTTACTCTGGTAAGTACGCCGAATTTGTTCTCAACGTAAACCGCAATTACAAACTTGTTCATTACTTGCCCTCCTTATCTATAACCGTTATAATATCGTCAATCGAGCCGCCGGGGGGAAGCATAGGAAGCACGAACTCGTCCTTATCTATCATTGCATCAATAACCACGGGGCCGTCGTTTACTGAAAGCGCCTTCTTAAAGGCTGTGCGAAGCTCTTCCTTATTCGATACTCTGTATCCGATAGCACCGAATGCCTCGGCGAGCTTAACGAAATCAGTCTTTCTATCTGTAAGGACGGTGTTGGAATAATGCTTATTAAAGAAGAGCGTCTGCCACTGTCTTACCATACCTAGAACACCGTTGTTTACTATAACGATAACTACGGGAACGTTATGCGACACAGCGGTTGCAAGCTCGTTCAGATTCATGCCGAAGCTTCCGTCACCCGTGATGAGAACGGTAGGGTCGCCGGTCGCAACTCTTGCGCCTATCGCAGCACCGAGACCAAAGCCCATAGTTCCAAGACCGCCCGATGATACGAATCTACGAGTTCTGTCAAACTTAACGTACTGCGCCGTCCACATCTGGTGCTGGCCGACGTCGGTAACGATAACGGTTCCCTCGGGCTTCTCCTCGTTTATTACGTCGAAGAGCATCTTGGGTGAAAGGTCTGCGCAGCACTTTTCCGCTATCTCCCTCTCGTAGCCCTCTTCTGCTACCTTCAGCGATTCAACACGCTCTACCCACTCGGGATTCTTACGGTCGGTGGCTGCTGCCGCAATCTTCTTAAATGAATATTCAACGTCGCCGACAATTCCAACATCAACGTTTACGTTCTTATTAATCTCCGAGAAATCGGGGTCGAGCTGAATTATCTTACTGTTCTTTGCGTACTTTTTAACGTTGCCTGTCGCTCTGTCGGAAAATCTTACACCGATACCGATAATAAGGTCGGCTTCATTCTGCGCCATGGACGAGGCGTAATGACCGTGCATTCCCTGCATGCCGAGAAATCTCGGGTGGTCGGTGGGAATTGCCGAAAGTCCCATAAAGCTGCAACCGATATATGCGTCAATTCTCTCCGCAAGGGCAAGTATCTCCTCGCCCATTCCAAGTCCTGCCGCGCCGCCACCTATGTAAATGTATGGGCGCTTTGCCTGATTGAGAAGAGCTATCGCCTCATCTATCGCGGAGTCCTTGGGTATTCTGAGAGGAATCTTAGGCAGAGGCGCTTTTTCCTCATACTCGTAGGTCGCCATCTGCACGTCCTTGGGAATATCCACAAGGACGGGGCCGGGTCTTCCCGAACTTGCTATCGCAAACGCTTCTCTCACCGAGTCGGCAAGGTCCTCTACTCTGTTGACAAAATAATTGTGCTTGGTTATCGGAAGGGTGACACCTGTAATATCTATCTCCTGGAAAGAATCCTTACCGATAAGCGAGCAAGGCACGTTACCCGTTATCGCCACCATGGGAATCGAGTCAAGCATTGCGGTTGCTATTCCAGTTACGAGATTTGTTGCACCGGGACCTGACGTTGCAATACATACGCCGACCTTACCCGTTGCTCTCGAATAGCCGTCAGCCGCGTGGGCTGCGCCCTGCTCGTGCGCGGTGAGGACGTGGTTTATCTCGTCCTTGTATTCATAAAGCGCGTCATAGACGTTGATTATCTGCCCGCCGGGATAACCGAAAACATCGGTTACGCCCTGCTCTATGAGCGTTCTTACTAAAATTTGTGCTCCTGTTAATTTCATAAATTTCTCCAAAAATTACTTTTCGCTCTTAAGCATAATGTTTACTGCACTTACGAGAGCCTTTACCGACGAGGTTCCTATATCCGCGTCGATGCCGCAGCCCCAATAGGTTTTTCCGTTTCGGGAAATGCTGACGTATGATGCCGCCTTCGAGCTTGTCGCGCCCTCAAGCGCGTGCTGTGTATAAGAATCAAGAGTATATTCAATATCAAGCACCGCACACAAAGCACTGCTCGCGCAGTCAAGACGTCCGTTACCCTCGGCTGCGACCTTTTTAACATTGCCGTCGTATTCGATAGTGATTATACCGTCGATAAGTCCGTCGTGCGAATCGGTATAGCTTGCGCGGACAATGTTGATTTTCTCCGAAACGTTAACGAAGTCGGAGAGGAAGATGTCGTAAACCTCCTTTGGAAGAAGCTCTCTGTGTGCGTGGTCGGAAATGCTCTTGACGTGATAGCCGAAGCACTCGCGCATCTTGGGAGGCAGGTTAAGGTTAAACTGCGTTTCCATTATGTAGCCTATTCCGCCCTTGCCCGACTGGGAGTTGATACGGATAACGTCAGCCTCGTATACTCTGCCGACGTCGGTGGGGTCTATCGGAAGATACGGAACTGTCCAGTGTATATCCTTGTTTTCTCTAAACTTCATTCCCTTTGCAATAGCGTCCTGATGCGAGCCGGAGAATGCCGCGAAAACGAGAGCGCCCGAATAGGGCTGACGCTCGTAGACGTGCATTCTTGTGACCTTCTCATAGACCTTGGTTATCTCGGGAAGATTTGAAAAATCAAGGCCGGGGTCTATTCCCTGCGAATACATATTAAGCGCAAGGGTTACTATATCGACGTTACCCGTTCTCTCACCGTTTCCGAATAGAGTTCCTTCAATTCTGTCACCGCCCGCCAAAATTCCAAGCTCGCTGTCTGCGATAGCGCAGCCGCGGTCGTTATGCGGGTGAAGAGAGATTATAACGTTATCACGGCAGAGAAGATTCTTATGCATATACTCTACCTGGTTTGCGTAAATGTGCGGCATCGAGTGCGAAACGGTTACGGGAAGGTTGATTATCACCTTATCGTCGGGTATGGGATTCCAGATTTTAATTACCTCGTTGCATATCTCGAGAGCAAACTCCGGCTCTGTTCCCGTAAAGCTCTCGGGAGAATACTCGAAGGTTATCTTGCCCTGTGCCTTTGCCTTATACTCGGCGCAAAGCTTCGCTCCGAAGGTTGCTATATTAATTATCTCTTCCTTGGATTTCTTAAACACCTGCTCGCGCTGTGCGACAGACGTGGAATTATAAAGGTGGACTACCGCGTGCTTTGCACCCTTTATCGCCTCGAAGGTTTTAGCAATAATATGCTCGCGCGACTGAGTGAGAACCTGAATGGTTACGTCATCGGGGATAAGCCCGTCCTCTATTATCTTTCGGCAAAATTCGTACTCGGTTTCCGAAGCTGCGGGAAATCCTACCTCAATCTCCTTAAATCCAACCTTACAAAGAAGCTTAAAGAACTCCAGCTTTTCCTCAAGGCTCATGGGAATAATGAGCGCCTGATTTCCGTCACGAAGGTCAACGGAGCACCACGCGGGTGCTTTATCTATACATTCTTTTTTCGTCCAATCCATCGAAACGCCCGAGGGGGAGAAAAACTGTTTTTCATACTTTTGATATCCTTGCATAACCTGCTCCTTTGCTAACCAGAAAATGCCCGATGGCTTTTACGGGCAAATATATTATATATTTTATAACAATATAGTCGAAATGTCAAGAAAAATAATTGATTTACGATGCTAAAGTGCTTTTTTCTGTACTTTAATCAAATATTGATAATCGCTTCTTGCGCGCTATGGGCAATATGCACAAAGCTTTTTAATTAAGTTATCGGATACTCGGTTATCAGTATTACATTCTTTAATATCTCTCGATGTTTTGAACAGATATGAGTAATTGTGGGAAAAGTAAAAAAAACGACGAGCCAATCCGTAGAATGACTCGTCTTAACGTTAATCAAGTTCTTTCTTTCCTGTGTATAGCTCGTAGTAACGTCCCTTTTGCGCAAGGAGGTCGTCGTGGTCGCCTCGCTCGATTATTTCACCATGCTCGAGGACCATGATAGCATTGGAATTACGGACTGTGGAAAGCCTATGAGCGATAACAAAGGTCGTTCTGTCCTTCATAAGTCTGTCCATACCATGCTCTATATGGCGCTCTGTACGCGTGTCGACGGACGAGGTTGCCTCGTCGAGAACGAGTATCGGAGCTTTTGACAGGGCGGCTCTCGCAATATTTAAGAGCTGGCGCTGACCTTGCGAAAGGTTTGCTCCGTCGCCCTCAAGAACGGTATCGTAGCCGTGCTCAAGACGCATGATGAAGCTGTGGGCGCTTGCGGTCTTTGCCGCAGCGATAACCTCGTCGTCCGTGGCATCGAGCCTGCCGTAACGAATGTTTTCCATAACCGTACCTGTAAAGAGGTGGGTATCCTGGAGAACCATTGCTATATTTTTACGAAGAAAGTCGCGGCTGTATTCCTTAATGGGCTTGCCGTCAATGGTGATAGTTCCCTCCGCGATATCGTAGAAGCGGTTTAGGAGATTGGTTACTGTTGTTTTACCCGCGCCGGTTGAGCCGACGAAGGCTATCTTTTGCCCGGGCTTTGCATAAAGAGAGATGTTTTTGAGAACCACTTTATCGGGATTATAGCCAAAGGTGACGTTTTCCATAATGACGTGACCCTTTATCTCCTCGGTCAGGGCGCCCGCGACGTCTGCCTCCTCGGGCGATTCGTCCATAACCTTAAATACTCGCTCCGCACCGGCAAGGGCGGCAAAGAGAGTAGAAACCTGCATTGAGAGCTGGTTTATCGGCATGGAGAACTGCTTGGAATAGTTTGCAAAGGCGGTAAGCTCACCGGGAGTAAAGCCGGTAAGAACTATAAGAATACCGCCGACACCGAGAGTAACCGCATACGCTATAAGGCTGATATTATGCATTATCGGGCCTGTTACACCGCCCCAAAACTGCGCCTTTTCCTGCTTTGACCTAAGGTCTTCGTTGATAATACTCATTTCTTCAACGCACTCGTCCTCGTGGTTAAAGACCTTGATAACCTTCTGGCCGCTTATGGTTTCCTCGATATAGCCGTTTACAGCACCGAGAGCCGCCTGCTGCTCACCGTAATACTTCGATGAATTTTTACCGATAACTCCAACTGCAAAAATCAAAAGCGGAACAAACAGAACGGTTATAAGAGTGAGCCAAATATTTGTCGTAAGCATGAAGATAAACGTACCGCTAAGGCTTATCGCTCCGCTGACGATGGACGTAAGAGAGTTGTTAAGCATAACGTCGATATTGTCAACGTCGTTCGTAAAGCGGCTCATTATTTCTCCGGTAGGATGAGAGTCAAAATATCTTACGGGAAGGGTCTGAAGGCTGTTAAAGAGGTCATCTCTTATTTTCTTTATAGAGCCCTGCGATATGGAAAGCATAAGCCTTGCCTGAAGGTAGCTGCCGAGAGCGGATATAAGATAAACAGAGCCGAGTATTATCAGCGCTCCGAAGATATATACGCTTATTTCTCCCGCAATACTTGCAGTAAGGGGTGCAAGTATGGGTGAAGAAACGAATGCCTCGATTATTCCGTCGGCAAAATCCGCGAGGGGACTCGGATTAAGCACCGCATCCGGATTTATCGCCAGGGTGAGTCTGTTTATCATAGGAACGATTAAGTAGCCGCCGCACAGAGATGAGACGGTTGTGAGTATCATACAGAGGAATACGAATACAAGACGCATCTTATATTTTCCGACGTAGGAGAGAAGTCGCTTTACGGTTTTTGCCGTATCCTTGGGCTTTCCCTTCGCTCTCGGGCCGTGTCTGTGACCGGGGCCTCCACCTCTCAGGGATTGACCGTGGGAGACGCTGTTATATTGCTTTTTTAATTCTTCAAGTGTTCTTGCCATAATAGCTTACTCCCCTTTCTTATCCATCTGCGAATAGTATATTTCACCGTATTCCGCATTGCTCTCAAGAAGCTCTTCGTGAGTGCCGACGCCGGTTATCTTACCGTCGTTCATAACGACTATGGTATCCGCGTCCTTTACAGAGCTTATTCTCTGGGCAATTATAATTTTGGTACAGTCGGGAATTTCGTTGCGGAAGGCTTCTCTTATCTGCGCCTCGGTAGCGGTATCAACCGCGCTGGTGGAGTCGTCGAGTATAAGAATTTTCGGCTTTTTAAGAAGCGCTCTGGCTATACAAAGCCTCTGCTTCTGACCTCCTGAAAGGTTAGCGCCGCCTTTTTCAACCTCGGTGTCATATCCTTCCTTAAACGTCGAAACAAACTTGTCTGCCGCGGCATAAGTTGCCATTTTACGAATTTCCTCATCATCAGCACTCATATCGCCCCAGCGTAAATTATCCGAGATGCTACCCGCAAAGAGTAGATTTTTTTGAAGAACTACACCAATGCCGTCTCTCAAATTCACGAGAGGATAATCCTTGACGTTTACACCGTCAACAGTCACCTCACCCGAGTCAACGTCGTAAAGGCGGGGTATCATAGAAACGAGCGTGGTTTTTCCGCAGCCTGTCGAGCCGATGATGCCGACAGTTGCGCCTGCGTTTATCTTTAGGTTAATATTCTCAAGAACTGCTTCCTCGCTGTTCTTATAATAGCGGAAGGAAACATTCTTAAATTCAATATCGCCTGCCGTGATTTTTACATCGGGATTTGCGTTTTCACTATCGGCGATATCAATTTTTTCATCAAGGACCTCGCTTATTCTCTTCGCCGATGCCATAGCGCGCGAGGTCGTCATAAGGAGGAAGGTTACCATCATGAGAGATGAAAGTATCTGTGTAGTATAGGTTACAAAGGCGGAAAGGTCGCCAACGGGCATACCGAAATTAAGCACCTCACCGTGACCGAGCCAAATAATCGTTATAACCGTTGCATACATAAACAGGTTCATTACAGGACCCATGTAAATCATTACCTTAACGGCGCCGAGGCCTGCTCTCTTCAGCTCGGAATTTGCGTCTTCGAATTTGTCAATTTCATAATCCTCGCGTACGAAGGACTTTACTACCCTGACGTTCGTTACGTTTTCTCTAACTGTGGAATTTAGCTTATCTATCTTCTTCTGCAAAGTCTCAAAGCGTGGGAAGCTTATTCTGATAAGGACACCGATAACTACGAGCATAAGAGGCATAGTCACCGCAAGCACTACCGAAAGCGAGGGCTTTAAGGCAACCGCCATTACTATACCGCCGATAAACATACCCGGCGAGCGAAGCGCCATACGAAGAAGCATATTTACAAAATTCTGAAGCTGGGTTACGTCGTTGGTCATTCTGGTGACAAGAGAGCTTGCCGAGAATTTATCAATATTCGCAAAGGAATATTTCTGTATTTTCGTATAGACGTCGCGCCTTAGGTCTGCGGCAAAGTTTACCGATGCCTTTGAGCCAAAGTACGCTCCGGCAACGCCTCCGCTCATCATAAGTAAAACTATGACTATAAGGGCAGCGGCGTATCCGATGCTTTTACCTACCGTAAGAGTTCCCGCCTCGCCCTCGTTAATTATCATAGCAAGTATCAGCGGCATAAACATCTCGCCGATGACCTCGACTATCATACCGAGAGGTCCGAGAATGAACGACTTAATGTAAGGCCGTACGTATTTCATCCATCTTTTCATTTCTTTTTTCCTTTCTAGGAGTTGGTTTGCTTTTTAATATTTGCCTGGAGCTTTTCAAGACAGGAGATGTAAATATCAAGCTCCTCGTCAGTAAAGCCGTCAAACATGGCAGTATCCGCTGCGGAAAACAAAATTCGGGTTCGGTTTACCAAATCCCTGCCCTTTTCCGTTATTTTAAGCTCGTTATAGCGCGTGTCGTGTCCGAGCGTGCGCTCAACGTAGCCGTCCTGCTCAATCTTTTTAAGCGCTCCTGTAACCGCCGCGGGAGTGATGTCAAGCCTGTCAGCCAGCTCCTTCTGCGACGGGAGCATTCCGTCTCTTGCAAGATGCATCAAAATTCTGTGCTGTGTGCGATGTATACCGATTTCCTTAACGCGAGAGTCTATCAGCGCCTTGTGTAATCGGTCGGTCTTTATCATCATATCTATCGCGCACGAAAGCTTTGCGTTAGACATTTATTTTCCCCTTTCGTTAAGCTGTTAATAATTAACCACTTAACTATTATACTTGCTTTTTCGAAAAAGTCAATACGCATAACGGCTTTTTTACATTTTATACATAAATATTTTGTACTTGCAATTTTCAATAAAAGATGTTAAAATATCTACATAACGAAAAAAGGATAAGAGCATTATGATAAACACAACGCTTTGCTACATAGAAAAGGACGGGGAGTATCTTATGATACACCGCGTAAAGAAGAAAAATGACTTAAATCACGACAAGTGGATAGGAGTAGGCGGAAAATTTGAATACGGAGAGTCGCCTCACGAATGTGCTGTAAGAGAGATACGCGAGGAATGTGGCGTGATGCCTAAAAATTTGCGGTACAGGGGCATTGTGACCTTTGTTTCCGACGAGTACGGAACGGAATATATGCATCTCTTCACAGCTGACGGATACGAGGGCGAAATTGATTACAACTGCGACGAGGGCGTTCTAGAATGGGTGAAAAAGGAAAAAATCCCCTCTCTTCCCATTTGGGAGGGGGATAAGATATTCTTCGAGCTTCTTGATAAGGAGGAAGGATTTTTCTCGCTTAAGCTGCAATACGAGGGTGATAGTTTGGTAGGTCACGAGACTTGGCTTGCGTGAATGCAGAAAAAGGCGGAGGTTTGCAGACTCCGCCTTTTGTGTTTACTGATTTATGTTAAAATCGGGTATAAAGCTTTCTGTGGCTGTTCCCCACTCCTGAATGAAACAATTTTTGATGCCGAGTCTTTCTGCGTAATCAACAAGACTGCGGTACTCCTCGCGAGTGACGGGTCGGTCAAGCGGCGGAGGCATATTCTTCATCGGAGTATATTGGTTCATCAGGCTTACGTAGATTTTATCTCCGTAGCGGTCGAAGAGATATTTTAATATCAGCTTCGCTTCTGCCGTGCGGCGCGGAAGAAGTAGTATGCGTACTATGACTCCGCGCTTCATCATGCCATCGTCATCTATGACCGCCTCGCCCGTCTGCAAAAACATCTCGTCAATGGCGCGTGAGGCTACTGCGGGATAGTCGGGGGCTGAGGCGAGAGCCTCTGCCGTTCTTTCGAGATAATACTTAAAATCGGCAAGATAAATATCGACGGTGCCGCGAAGCGAGCGAATGGTTTCTGTGGTTTCGTAGCTACCCGTATTATAGACTATCGGTACTTTGAGTCCTCGCTCTCTGGCAAGTGAGGTAGCGCCTATAACGGCGGGTGCGTAATGTGTCGGGGTGACGAAATTTATATTGTGTGCGCCGCTTTTCCAAAGCTCCAGCATCAGCTCGCACAGCTCGCTATCGGTAACGCATTTTCCGTTTCTGCCTCGCGATATCTTCGCGTTTTGGCAAAATATGCACCCAAGGGAGCAGCCTGCAAAGAAGATAGTACCCGAGCCGCGCTCGCCTGAAATCACAGGTTCTTCCCACTTATGTAAGGAATAATGGGAGACGTAAGTTTCCTGCGGCATACCGCAAAAGCCTGTTTCGATATTTCTGTCAGCATGGCACTCTCTGGCACAAAGGGTACATTCGTTATATTCCGAATGGCTCACATCTCTCACCTCTTTCATTTTCTTATTGACATATTCGATTGGGTATGATAAAATAATGTAAAATAAGCTTTTTTTGGGGATTATTATGGATAAAAGAACAGATTACATATCCTGGGACGAATATTTTATGGGAGTTGCGCTTCTTGCATCTATGAGGTCGAAGGACCCTTCAACGCAGGTGGGCGCGTGCATTGTTGACGGTGAGAAGCGTATACTCTCTACCGGCTATAACGGATTTCCTCAAGGGTGCTCCGACGATGAGTTCCCCTGGAACAGGGACGAATCCAAGGGCGAGACGAAGTATCAGTTCGTCGTACACGCAGAGCTTAACGCGATACTGAACGCGAGGGGTAAAAACCTTTCCGGCTCGGTGGTTTACGTTGCGCTATTTCCCTGCAACGAGTGCGCCAAGGCAATAATTCAGTCAGGTATCAAGGAGGTAGTTTATCTCTCCGATAAGTACCACGATACGCCCTCTACCATAGCCTCGCGCCGTATGCTCTCAGCAGCAGGAGTAAAGCTGAGAAAGCTCAAGACCACCAAG
>JAZOAA010000136.1:0-3338 GCA_045595265.1 Eubacteriales bacterium | reverse complement strand
TATGAGGATAGAGTGCATAGTTCTGGAATACCAGACCAACGCCTCTGCTCTCTGCAGGTAAGTCAGTAACGTCGTCCTCTCCAAAGAGGATTTTTCCGCCAGAGGGCTGCTGAAGACCACTGATCATGTAGAGGGTAGTGGACTTACCGCAACCGGAAGGGCCGAGAAGACCGACGAGCTGGCCGTCGGGAATGGTAAAGGTAAAATCGTTTACCGCAATTACCTCTTCACCGGACTTCTTGTTCCTGCTGGGGAAGATTTTGGTGAGATTTTGCAATTCGACTTTCATATATCTTCCTTTCTGTAAGAAAAAATAAATATCGTAACCACAAGGGATTAACGCAAAGCTAAATGGTACGGCGAAAATCATAGATCATCGCCGCATGTGACACGTGAGATCAGTAGGTAGCCTTATCTACCGCCTCGGCGTGAACCTTCTGCTTGTACTGAAGCACAGCCTCGGGGCTGTCAAAGATCATCTGGCTGGAGAAGTCAACCACCACTGTGCTGGCAAGCATATCGTGAATGCCGGAGTTGGTCTTGGTGGCAATCATCATAACGATGTTGGAAAGAATAACGAGAAGAATAATGATCGGTCCCATCGCGCCGATAACGTTGAAAACAATAAGAATGAAGAGAATGATGGGGATCATGGTCTCGACGGTATATTTACCGAGAATGTTTCTTGTAAAGAGGAAGGGGGCGGTGACCTTGACGTGATCAAGACGCATGACCGCGATACCAAAGACCTTCTTGCCGACGGTCTGTCCGTTTTTCAGAAGAAGGGGTACGATAAACTCAAGAACCGCAAAAGCGAGCAGCGTTCCTACCGAAATAGTAAGAATTGTAAGATGGAAGAGCAGGTTGTAGTAGTAAACCGCCTCCTCGTCCTTGCTGAACTCGGCGAAGGCCTGATCAAACACCTTCTTTTCCTCTTCGGTAAGCTTGTTGTACTTTTCAAGGTCGTTGATCTCATCGAAGGAAACGCCGTATTTGGTTTCGTAGATCTCCTGGCGTTCCTCGTACTTTTCGGCATTGCCGTTAAAGTTCACCGCAAGGGAGAGTAAAAATATAAATCCGACAGATAAAATCACCAGAAGTATCATGTCGAGCAGGGCTGCAGACGCTCTTTTCCAGATGTCCGCCTTTTGTAAATCGTATATCATTATTTTTCCTTTCGCCATATCAGCGCAGAAGTCAATTTCCTATATTAAAAAACACGTGCGCAAATTATCACACATATATTTTAGCATAATGAAACTTTAAAATCAACAGTCTATTATGAAAAATAATATCAAAAAATATAATCGACTTTTGGATAAAATGCACAAATAAAAATGGAAACAATAGAAAAAGGTGGAAGAATGTCAATTTAAGTTTTCTGCAAAAACGGAAAAGTGTAGAAAATGTTAATGACAAAATTTGTCGCATTCACCCAATGAGAAAAACAAGTTCTTTCACTTTTTTGAATTTTTGATTTGCGATAGTTTTTGTAAAAAACGATCAAAACACAATAAAAAGACAATTAAAGTAGTCAAAACTTATCAAAATCAACATGTTTTCTCGTGATTTTGTCGAAATGGTTTTTGAATTTTTCCTACCCACATCAATTTGAATGCGTTTGAAAAGCAATCTACAAAAAGGCTTTTGCGGCCACTTTCAACTTTATCCCACGGGCTGTTAGTATTCTTTTTTCAGTTTGTCTTTGTATGTTTATATGGTTAGATTAAACAAAAAAGTAAAACTAATTTTGTTAACTATACATCATTGAATTTTGAATGTGGAAATGTTATAATTTTTAAGGAGAAAAATATTGCCGCATATCGGCAGAATGGAGAAAAAATATGAAAAACCTTGCGAAAATCGTATGTATTCTGTTGCTTTCCGTGATGCTTATTTCTGCTTTCACAGCCTGCAATAGAGATAAGAACAAAGGTAATTGGCCTCTTGCTGTTGATCTTGAGTCCGATTCTCTGTTTGTAAAAAAGGTAGATAACATGCCCGAGGACTTCATTATGGGTATGGACGCATCTGCTGTTCCTTCCCTTGAGGCCAGCGGTGTTAAGTATTACGATCATGAAGGAAATGAGAAGGACGTATATCAGATTCTCAGCGAAAACGGTGTAAATTACATCCGTGTAAGAGTCTGGAACGATCCCTTTGACAAGAACGGCAACGGCTACGGCGGCGGAAACTGCGATATTGAAAACGCGGTTGAGATCGGTAAGCGTGCTACCCAGTACGGTATGAAGCTGCTCGTGGACTTCCATTACTCTGATTTCTGGGCTGACCCTGCAAAGCAGATGGTACCTAAGGCGTGGAAGGGCATGGACGCTGCGCAGATGTCTGAAGCTCTCTACGATTATACCGTGGAATGCCTTGAAAGATTGGTAGACGAGGATATCGACGTAGGAATGGTTCAGATCGGCAACGAGACAAACGGTTATATGTGCGGCTTCAAGGGCTGGCTTGAGATCACCTCTCTTATGAGAGCGGGCTGCGAGGCGGTTCGTAAGGTTTGCCCCGATGCACTTATTGCGGTTCATTTCGCTAACCCCGAAAAGGTTACCAATTATAAGAATTATGCTTATTATCTTGCTGCAAATCAGGTTGATTACGACGTATTTGCATCCTCTTACTATCCTTTCTGGCACGGCACTCTTGAAAATCTTGCTTCCGTGCTGAATCAGGTTGCGGATACGTATGGCAAGAAGACGATGATTGCCGAGACCGCATACGTTAATACCCTTGAGGACACCGATTTCTTCGGCAACACCGGTACCGATGCGGTAAAGCCCTATCCCTTTACAGAGCAGGGTCAGGCAAATCATATCAGAAATCTTACCGACGTGGCTGTAAACGATATACATAACTGTATCGGTATCTTCTATTGGGAGGGCACCTGGATCTCGGTTGGCGGTGAGACCTGGGAGGAGAACTCTGCGCTTTGGGAAAAGCACGGCTCCGGCTGGGCATCCTCTTACGCTACCGAATACGATCCTAATGATGCCGGCAAGTACTACGGCGGCTGCTCGGTTGATAACCAGGCGTTCTTTGACGCCGACGGAAAGGCACGCGAATCTCTTAAGGTCTTCGGCCTCGTAAGAGAGGGCAACACCGTTGAAAACAAGGCGGATGCTATTGAGGACGTAAATCTCATCATCGACCTTAACGGTGACATCGTTCTTCCCGACAAGGTAAATGCAATTATGCTTGATGATTCCAAGCAGGAGCTTTCCGTAGAGTGGCATGACGTTGACTACGATAAGATGAAGAACGGCGGCGTTGCAAAGTACGAGATCCTCGGTACCGCCGGCGGTATGACAGCACATTGTTAC
>JAZOAA010000135.1:0-4938 GCA_045595265.1 Eubacteriales bacterium | reverse complement strand
CCGACTTTCTGGAGCTTGTTTCTCGTAAAGGGAGCAAGGTTTGTGTCAATGCCGTTTGGAAGAGTTTCGGTATATCTTCTGGTAATGGGAGCAATCATCAGAATAAATCTGTCGGGGTTCTTGATCTTTTCCTCAAGAGGCGCCCAGGCAGAGTCCATATACGCAATAAAGACGATACGTGTCTTGAGTCCCGCCTCGGTGAGAGCCTCGTCAATATCGTTCATCATCATAACGTAGAAGTCGGTGGGCAGCTTCTTTACGCATTCCTCGCACTCGCAGTGGTTGTTGTTCGCGTCGGCAAGCCAGATATGGAGATAATCAACGTTGGAGTGGTGTCTTGCGTAATCGACAACGTAATCGGCAACCTTTTTGCGGGCCTTGGGATTGGACATACAGAGGTTTGTATTTATCGGATACCAGTTTATCTCACGTTTGCCGTTTATAAGCGCAATCATCTCTCGCTGTTCGGGAGTAACCTTTGCGTCGTAGGAAGTGTCCCAACCTGCCTCACCGGGTATACCGAGAGGCTCGTATGTAAAGCCGTGACCCATATCGTGATACTGAATACCGCGCTTTTGTATCTCGGCTTCAAGCATTCTCTTCCACTGGAGAAGTGTTCCTTCGCCAACAGGCTCGGGAGTACGGTTAGGGTTGTTATCATGTCTGTAATAGCGCTCGTAGTAGCTCTTCGGGAACTTAAACTCTATCATAAAGACGTTAAGTCCGACCTTGGGCGCATACTCAATAGCCTCAACCATTGCTCTCTGAAACTCCGTACCCTCGGTAACCCAACCGCGGTAGCGCATCGTGGGCTTGTAGCGGTATTTCACGTCACAAACGTCACGCATAGGGATAATCTCACCGTCAATACCCGGCATAACCCACTCGCAGCCGTTCTGACGAAGATATTCATAAACCGCGATAAGCACGGATCTGGGATTTGAGCCTGCGATAATGCCGCACTTTCCCACAGTATCAATGTAAATAATGTCGTCAAGCTCGAGATCCTCTGCATCCGAGGTGTCAAGACCGAAATCAGCCATAAGACCGAGGCGGTAGCCGTCGGTGGCTTCCTTGTTAAAGCTTACCTCAAAGTTACCCTCGTCGGGCATCATCATTTTAAGGTATTTTCTAAGCTCCTCTGCGGCATAGTCAATAGGCGAGCCGCCTGAAATTTTGTAAATGTTAAACATAGCGTGTCCTCTCGGAAAAATTTATTCTCTTATTAATTTAATATAATAGGTAGTGTATGCGGGCATGTCGAGGAAGAGATTGAAGTCACCGGAGGTAACGACCTCCTCGCGAACACATTCCATATTATGCTCCTCGTCAAGAGGGCAAACTTCAACTCGGATTTTCTCCCCTTCGGAAAGCTTTAGTCCCTTGACTTCAAGGCAGACTTCCTTGTCGGGAATACCGTCGTCCTGATTAAAGTAGGTGCAGAGGATTGCTGCATCCTTATCATTCATAGCGCCGATAGAGTAAAGATACTCCTCGTTCTCGGTGGCAACCGCTGTACCGAGGTCAAGAAGCTCCGCCCAGGCGATAAATGGATAGTAGCCCTTCAGGGGAGTGAGATAAGTCTGGTCCCAAAGACCGCAAAAAAGACAAGGGCGACCATCGTAATACATAAGCATATCTATCTTTTCGGGGTGAAGCGCGCACATAACCGCAGTGGTGAACGCAGCGCCCTTAACGCCCTTTATAGCCTTTACCGAGTGGAGAAAGTCCTCTCCACTCCAGCCTCTGACATAGTTCCACTCGTTTATGTGGGTTTCAAGGTCGCCAAAGCCGTATTCCTCGTAAATCGCGTTGGAACGGCGAACGTAGTCAACAAAATCCTCTACGTATTTATTATATCTATGGTAGGAAATGAAATCGGGACGAACACCTCGCTCACGCATAGTGCCAAAGAAGCCGCGTACCCATGCGTCGTGATTTATCGTCGCTATTGCGGGGCCGCCTATCTTAAGGTTAGGGAACTTCTCTTGCAGATATGGGCAAACCGTGCAGAAAAAGTCATAAAATTCTTCCCACGTACCCTGCCAGCAGGGGTTGCCCGAGGGATTGTCATTATCTGCCTCGTTCCATATTTCCCAATACTTGAT
Organism: Eubacteriales bacterium; assembly: GCA_045595265.1. GTDB lineage: Bacteria > Bacillota > Clostridia > Oscillospirales > CAG-272 > UBA1740. The sequence goes on along the minus strand of JAZOAA010000135.1, from coordinate 2,830 downwards.
ATTGTAATTAAATCCGTCAGCCCAGCCCTCTGTGTAGTGGCGGATTATATGCTCGCATATTCTCGCCCATTTAAGATAGTCCTTTGGCGGAATGGTGCCGAACTTGTAGCTATGCTCAATAGATGCGCCGAGGCGGTAGTAAGGCTCTGTTCCAACCTCAAACATATCGGCAAGATACTTGTCAGTAGGGCCGAAAACGTAGTTTTTCGGATCATTCTCGTCAGCGTCAAAATCGCGGAATATGCGATGCACGTCAACAAGCCATTCGTTTTCAAACGAGGTGTCGTGAAGTCTGCCGTAGGGAATCCTTGCAGCTTTCCATGCTTCCATGTTGTTAATGCCGCGACGGCTCTTTACAGGACCGTTGTTTACGGCATTGAAGGTCTTAACCTTGCCGTAAGGCTTTGAGAAGTCCACTCTGATGGTGTTCATTTTTCTTTTTTCCTTTGCATTTTTTTATTTTAGCCTTCCCCTTGGAGAAGGTGGATTTCGACCTTTTGGAGAAAGACGGATGAGGTGTTCCTACGTGAGCCTTCCCCTTGGGGAAGGGGGACCGCTTGCGGTGGATGAGGTAAACCAAGATTAACTTGGAGCAGACCATAAGTGAGATGAAACAGATAGTTTTATCGCTTACCTCATCACCGCTATCGCGGAGAGTCTCGCTGCGGCTCGGTCACAGAACAGCTCTAACGTTATTAACGTCATTCACTACTGTTCTGCCGCTTCGCTACCCAAGGGGAAGCCTATGTTAAAAAACACAATAACGAATTCTGAATAAGCCTTCCCCTTGGGGAAGGGGGACCGCTTTAGCGGTGGATGAGGTGTTTCAAAACTCCTTATTATACTTTTTTGTTTTGCAGGGCGGGCAAACCCGCCCTGCGTTTTTCTGTTTCCCCAAGGCATTAAGCCTCTGGAGAAGGGAGTATAATTATTTATTCGCGTTATAAGTAGGAATCTCGGTTACAACAGTCTGCATAAAGATTAAGTTGTCAATTACGGTATCACCTATATAACCGCTGTTTTGGTTCATAGCAATTTTTCCGCAAGAAGTGTCAACAGTTTCTTTTCCTTCGACATTTGCGTTTGCAGCATAGTAGTTAGTACCAGAAATATAAACGCCGTCGGTGTTTTTATAGTTGATATTACCATCGTTTACATCCGTAGACAATCTCGAATCTATTACATATACAAGATTACCATTAATGCTTACAAACACCAGTATATCCTCGTATCCGGTTGTTTCTGTGTTGGTATCAAGCTTGTAGTGCTCGATTTTAAGAGTAAATGTTGCGCTTGTAGAATTTGCTTCCGCAACCTGTGCGGTAATTGTATTACCTGTACTTGTAGAAATATTTTGTGCTTTCATAGTTAGTTTTCCTGTGGATGAAGCATAAGCAAATGTTGAGAAACGCACACAAGTACTGTTACTCGATTTTCCTTCCTGTCTAATATCAAGACCGATATTTCCATTACTGTTGAGTGTAATTTCCGATTCAAACATGGTATAGTTAAATCCTGTTTCGGTGTAGGTCGGAAGTATTACTATGTAGTCGGAACCGTCGCTGTGATTTATAACGAGTTTCTCGTCTACTATAGAGGCACTTGGGTATGCTTTCGTCAAATCACCGTTATATATCCAGAATACTTTGTTATAAGCAGCATAATCATCGCCAAAGGTGGTATAGCTCTGGCTTCCCGCGGAGGTAGATGTGTTTTGGGGAACGGTAGGTGTTACATCGTTCATACCGTCAAAAGTAAGCATAGGAAGAGCGGTGTAGCCGTAAATTCCACTTGCGGAAACGGTAATCGTCTGTGCGCCGGGGTAGGAGTTGCCTGCCGCATCCTTCCAGAGAGCAACGTTGCCTGCAGCAAGTGTTTCGGTGGTCTTAAGAGTGAAGGTTTCACCCTTTGCGAGAATTGCAGAAGAACCAACGGAAACACCGTCAACGAGAACCTCGCCGCCGGTAGCACCAACGTAGCAATAGTCAGCAACGTTAGTCTTTGTGTCATCGGTTACCTTCTGTGCGGTAGAGCCGTAGGCGATAGTGTTTTCGTAGTGCTCTCTTTGGATATCGGTGGGGTTATCCTCGTAGAGTCTTTCGAGGAGGTACTTAACTACGCTGCACTTAACGGGGTCGCCCGATACACTGGTGGTGTTGTTTGTTGCTACTACGTAGTAGTCAACGCCCATGAAGGTTGCGCTTACGCCAAAGCTTGCGAAGTCTGCATAGTAGGCTGCGGTGTAGCCGGAGTTACCGAGCTTTTCGTCGCCTTCTGCAAGGTACTCAGCCTTAACGGTTGCTGCCATGTCTGTGCAGTCTGCATCCTTGTAAAGAGTGAAGCTTATGTCAGCATCAGCACCGAGATTTTCTGCATCAACGAGGCAGAGGAAGTAGAGCATATCGCCATACTTAAGGTTTACCTTCATATCGGAGAGGATTTCCTCTTCGGAGGGAGTTTCGGTCGCGCTTGTCGAAACGGCAAATGCCGCGCCTACAAGGAGAGCTACCGAGAGAATGAGAATTGCAATTTTTGTGAATTTTGTGTTTTTCATTTTTTGTCTCCTGTTTTGTTTTTTTGTTTTTTGTGGTTTTTGCTGTGGTTTGCGAGGTCGGTCTTGCGCCCTATCCCCATGCGTCCCAGTCGGCGCCGCCGTCATCGCGACCCGACGTGGTAATTACGTCAGATGGGGAAAAGGTGAGAATTTCTAACGTCGCATCTGTGTAGGGTTGCTTTAGCTTTTCTTTCTCCATAAGTCCTTTCCTTTCTTTTTTGGATTTTGTATATAATGGGTATTTGCTAACACTTTGAGCCTCCCTTGTGTAAAGGG
>JAZOAA010000134.1:0-3667 GCA_045595265.1 Eubacteriales bacterium | reverse complement strand
AAGAAGAGGACGGAAATAATATAATTCGCGCAGAAAAGATCAAAGGAAATTGGTGGTTCTATTGGGAGGATTATGACGGCACCGATAATAGTCAAAAGTAATAGATAACAAAAAAGATGCCAAGAAGAAAACCCGAGATTTTCTCGGGTTTTCTTCGTTTTTCGCCGTTTTCCTCACTTTTTTGAGAATCGGATTTTTGTGCAAATAAAAGATGCCAATCGGCATTTTGGGGTAAGGAACCGGAAATGAACCTTTACCATACCGTTTTTTGCGGCTTATATTGAAAAATATCAGAATGTGTGATATAATAATTTCCATCTGGTAAACCGTTACGTAGAGTTAAGGAGAAAACTATGAGCAGCTTTGGAATCAACGTTTTTGATTTTGGCGCCAAGGGCGACGGTATCACCGACGATACTGCCGCGATTCAAGCCGCTATCAATTATACCGCTGAACGCGGTGGAGGAAAGATCCTTTTTCCCTACACGAAGGGGGGATACCGAATCGCCTCACCGGCAATCGAGGAATATAACGGTAAGCCTTTGCGCGCACAGCTTATGATTCCTCCCGGAAGCGCCAATATTATGCTTGAAGGTGAAATGCCCTGTAAAATGCTTAATGCCTATATTGTACGGAAACCGGACTCGGTCAAGCATAATTTTACGCCCACGAGATTTGCAGAGTATTTGGATGCCCCTCTCGGATCGTGTAATACACGCATTTTTTCGGATTGGGATGCGCCCGAGGAGCACGACGGAACCGCCAGACCTTATGCGATCCTTGCGGCACCCGAAGGAACGTCCTGCAAAGGAAAATTCAGCACTTCTATGTTTTCTATCGCTAACCTGGATTTTCGAGTTCCGATGCGCCATCATAAGATGTATCCGACACAGTCGGCAGTAAACCTTCAGAACGTAAGCCGTGTTCACGTATCCGACAGTCAGTTCGCTCTGTCGGAAAACGTGGGAGATACCTTTCTCGGAAAGGAGCTTTTGCATAACCCGTGCCATACGGCGGGACTGATTCTTTCCGGCGACCAAAACGACAACAACGTTATAAGAAACGTTGCCGTTCAAGGCTTCCACTACGGTCTCGTGGCAGGAGAGCACGTGGTTGCCGATTATCTTTATATACACAATTGTGAGGAGGGACTGACTTTTCATGATTGTTCGCACCTGTCTGTGTTCCATCACATCGTCGCGCAACACAATACGGTGATCGTTTCGACCTCCGAGATCGATCTGTTCGGCATGCCGAAGGGGCCTTGCAACATAGAGATCGGAACCGTCAACTTTGAGTGCGGAACGGGATTGTCACCTAAGATCTCACAGCTCAAGTACGGTGTTCGAGATGTGGATGGAAGATTGCATGGTACATTAAAATGGCATAAGCCTTGGGGTGAGCAGGAATTTCCCGCTATATGCACGGATAAATTCATAATTGAAAATTTTTAACGGTTGGCATCTTTTTTGTCAACGCACCTCAAAACAAAAACGGTACGCAATGCGTACCGTTTTTGTTTTGGACACATCGTGCGGAATCGGACCGAGACGATAGGTGCGGAGCACCGTCCGGGTGGCGCCTCCAGAAAAAAGAGAGCAAGTGCTCTCTTTTTTTAACTAAATCCGCCGGTGGCGGAAGAAATCCACCTGCGGTGGATGAAATCGCTTTGCGATGAAATCTGCCTTGCGGCAGGAGATGGAAGCGGATTTAATTTCATCTGAGGCAGTACGCCGAAGATTTCATCCGAACGGAGTGAGGATTTCATCGCGCAAAGTGCGATTTCATTTTCACCAAACTCTTGCTCCCTGTCTCAAAGTGTGCTATAATATATTTGACGTGAACGTCAAAACGCAGAAAGGCGATGGAGATATGAAAAAAATAATGTTTATAGCTTTAATTTTGGTGTTATTTATGTTTTCCTCTTGTGCCAAAATCGAAGAAGCAAAGGCGCAAGAAATCGCAAATCAGCTTTTTGAACACATTGAAAATGATGACTATATTTCCGCATCTGCGTTGTTTTGCTCAAACGAGGATGACGGGAAAACTTTTTCTGAATTTTTGGATGAAGTCGAAATTGCAACGGGACTTGATTTTCAATCAAATATTGAAATTTTAGAATATTCAGAATATCACTCCGCGCCGAATAGCTATTTTGGCGTAGTTTGTGCGAACTTTAAAGTAAAAGTGATTGTTGGCGGAGAAGAAATGATGATGCGGGTTGGTGTTCTTGAAAACGAAGATTCAATTGAATGTTGTAAGCTTGTTATATATACTGAAAACAATTATTATCAATTTCTTTGTGATTAACGGCATCTTTTTTGTCAACACGTCTCAAAAAGGAAAACCAGTCCAAACGGACTGGTTTTTGTTTTGTACACATAGTTCGGGATCACTTTTTTATTTTTTTTCGGTTACAGCCGGCTGTATTGAAAAATTACGATTGATATGCTATAATGAACGCATAAGCGCGGTGTGTAGCGTGAAACATCACTTTGCTATTAGCCGAGGTTTGTATTATCACGCACTCAAATTCAAGTTAAAAATGGGACCCTATCCCATTTTAAATTTGAATTTAATTAACTATTTGTGTCGCCGCAGAGCGGCGGAATGGAGATTGTTGTGATTTATGCCACAAAAGGAGAATACTGATGATTTATACAAAAGAAATAAAGGATACGGGAAGTTACGACGTTTTGGTCTGCGGTGGCGGGTATACCGGCTTTGCTGCGGCATATGCGGCGGCAAGAGAAGGGAAAAGCGTCCTTTTGATTGAGCGCGGAAGTTGTCTTGGTGGCACGGGAACAGCGGGGCTTGTAACGGATATTTTAGGACAGCGCCGCGTTGTTGACGGTCATCTTGAACAGAGCGTTCGCGGCATATATTCAATTCTTGAACAGCGCCTGCTTTCAGAAGGTGCGGCGATAGACGCTGAAAATATACACTACGATCTGCATCCGCACGGATGGTATACTTCTTTGGGCGCGGGATTTTTGTATGATAATGAGCGTATGAAAGCTCTGCTTGAACAGATGATGCGAGAGGTCGAGGTGCGCGTTCTTTATTATACCGATATCGTTGACGCTATCTGTGACGGTGACGTTGTGCGCGGTGTTGTCGTTCATAACAAAGACGGACTGCAAGCTTTTTACGGCACTTCTGTGATAGACACAACCGGCGACGGTGACGTGTGCGCCGCTGCAGGATGTGATTACGAGCTTGGCGACGAAGAAGGCGGAATGGCGGCAGCTTCTCTTGAAATGCACGTGGAGAACGTAGATGACGAGGCGCTAATGGACTATATGCAGAAAACGAGGGACCTTCGTTTCCGCAATATTATTGAAGACCTCACGGAAAAGGGTATATGGAAATTCCCGTACAGTATTTTTATTTCCGTTCTTCTGACAAAGAAAGGTGTTTATATGATTAACACCATACGCCAAGTCGGAATAAACGGCACAAGCGCTGATTCTATGACAGAGGGAACGATAGACGGACGCGCTGAAAATCTTGAGCTTCTTGAGATAATGCGTGCTCATTTTCCCGGGTTTGCAAACGCGGAAGTACGTCAAATTGCACAGATATTAGGTGTTCGTGAAACACGGCGTATCACGGGTGACTATATACTTGCGGTGAAGGATCTGATCGAAGGAACGCACTTTGAAGA
>JAZOAA010000133.1:0-3441 GCA_045595265.1 Eubacteriales bacterium | reverse complement strand
GTATCGGTAAGCCGGATCGAAGGTTTTGCTGTCGTATAATCCGACGCCAAAGTCGGCAAGAGGCATTTGCTCGTCAGGTGTTACTAAAATAAAGCTGCCAACGTCGTTGTGATTATGGTGCTCATCGTTGTGTCCCGCCTTAGCCGCAAAGCTGTAATTTTCGCATCTTTTAATAAACCATTCGGCATCCCCAAGATATGCCGTTTGGTTCTTAAACTCGTCCTCCTCGTAGTCGGCATCAAGCCACAAAAGATCTCTGATAACGTAGACATTTCCGTTCCTCGTGGCAAATTCAAGCGATGGTCTTACAAAATCGTCGCCGTAAAGCTCCTTTAAGTAGCTTATAAGCCCCGGGCTGAAGGTAAAATCCGTACCGCTGTCGGAGAAGGAGGCTATTTTCGTTTTTCCCAGTCTTACTCTATTAAAGAAGCAAGCGATGTTTTTAACCTTTTCGCGCGCAAAGTAATTGACCTTATTGTCTGTGTACTCAAGCATAAGCCTTGCAAATATTGCAAAGTAGGCAAAGCCATAGTTCCAATAAGTAAAGCCCTCCATACAGCAGCCATCATCGTTAAAGCCTTCAAGATAATGTTCAATACATGTGCTTAATACAGGTAAGGCTTTTTTTATTTCCTCGTCTGTTCCGAATTCGAGAAGCGCTACCGCGACTCCTCCGGAGCAAACGGCTGCCCAGTTCGTCTTGCAGCTTTCCTTTTGCCAATGGAACTCTCTTTCGCATATTGGCTCGATAATTCTGCGTCTTATCTCGTATTCCACTCTTTCGTGAACTAATGTAGGTAACTTTTCTCCCAAAATTGCTAAAACGTCTGTTAAGAGGCTTGCCGTTTCCGCCTGAAAGAGATCAATCTGTCCGATTATTTCAGGAGCGGTAATACCCTCGTATATCAATGAGTGGGCAGGGAGGCACCAAGTAAACTCATCGCAAATATGGAAAATTAAATCAATAAGCGGAGCGCTGTATTTTTCGTCATCTGTCAGCCAATAGGCAACAGCTAAGTAAGAGCAGTCGTTTTTTCGCTCGAAATACTGTTTTTCAAAGGTCTTGCGGTCGCCCGTTTGGGCAAAAATCATATAATCGCTGAATTTTAGGGCAAGGTAGCCTTTTGTTATTGCCAAATCGGCCTTTTGTATAACTTTATCCAGTATCGGCTTTGCCGCACGGCTTTTAAGCAGGTTTTCTCTTTGCTTTTTAATATCAATTCCGTAATAGTTTTTCATAACGTACTCCTGCGGGAAAATTTACCGCTTTGTGTAATTTTGTTTTATGATAGCATAAAAATATGGAAAAGTCAAAGGGTTTTGTTCAAAAAGACGGAAAAGTCTATATGAAAAATGAAAAGTATAAAAATATTGATTTTTACAAATCCTACGTTTGATATTCGGGAGCTTTTTGTACCGATGCACGTATTCCGGGTTGCATAATAAAAAAGATTTGCGACTCGCAAAAAAAACGAGTCGCTTTATACTTTTATTCGTCTTTAGGTAAGCTCTTTAAGAAGCGGAGTGTCATAGGAAGTGATACCAGGGCTGATAAAAAATAAGCAACAGGCTGTGCCATCTCTATGCCCAGGACTCCCAAGAAGCGCGGCAATATAAGGCAGAGGGGGATAAATATCGCACCGCTTTGCAGGCATGAGAGTATAAGCGCAGGAATGCTCATTCCAATACTCTGGAACAGCATTGTTCCGACGACGGAAAGGGGTAAAAATAGGATAAATACGCACATGATTCGCAGCGCCTCGCTTCCGATTTTTACAACCTCTTCTTCCGCGCGAAACAGCGTGATTATCTCCGGGGCGAAAATGAAGCAGCAAAGTGATATAAGCCCCATAAAAGCCGTTCCGAAGCCTAAAGTAAAGAGCGTGCCTTTTTTCACTCTTGAATATTTTTTCGCTCCGTAGTTGAAGCCTGACACGGGCTGGAAGCCCTGACCTATTCCGAGCCCTACGCTGAAGATCAGGCTGGACGTTCTTCCAACGTAGCCCATAGCGGCAATAGCCGCGTCACCAAACGCTTTTGCCTGTGAATTAAGAACCATGGTAGAAACGCTGTTAAGTCCCTGTCTTGCAAAGCTTGGAAGTCCGGTGATAATAATATCACCGAGAATTCGTGCATCACCCGTCGCAAGACGCGCTGACAGTCTTGATTGCGTTTTTTTCATCAAAAACATAGAAAGCAGAATACAAAACGAGATATACTGCGACAGGGCGGTTGCGAGTCCCGCGCCCGCAATTCCCATATCGAAAAAGAAAATGAACAGCGGGTCGAGCGCCATATTCAGAATACCGCCGGTCGTCAAACCTGTCATGGCAAGCGTTGCCATTCCCTCGTAACGAAGGATGTTGTTAAGAACGCAGCTTGCCGTCATAGCGGGGGCTGCCAGCAGTATCCATCGTCCGTAATCCATAGCGTAGGGCAGTATAGTTTCCGTACTGCCCAGCATAAGCATAAGAGGCTCAAGGAATAAAAGACCGCCGCACATTATCAAAAGTCCGCAGATAAGCGCGGAGAAAAATCCCGTGGACGCGTATTTGCTCGCTTTGTCAATCTGACGGCTACCGAGCATACGGCTGATATTGCTGCCCGCGCCGTGACCGAACATAAAGCCAAAGGCTTGGAGAATTGACATTATTCCGAAAACTATGCTGGTGGCGCCGCCCGCGCTTAATGATACCTGACTGACGAAATATGAGTCAGCCATATTGTATATATTAGTTATCAGCATGCTGACCGTCGTCGGTATTCCGAGAGATATTATCAGCCGTGATACCGGGGTTTCGGTCATTTTTATATATTTTGCATCATGTATTTTTTCTTCATTCATGGATATAAGCCCTGCAATTAACCTTTAATAACGAAAATGTTTTTTAGCGCCTTCCGAAAAGCTTTCTCACAAGCGACCCTATCGCAACACTGATAAGAGAAATCACAAGGTACCAAAGCGCGTGAATAAGGGCGCTGTCGTTGTAATAAATAAAAACGGAAGGGATAAAAATAATGGCGGTAACGATAGGAAACAGGTATTTCAAAGCTGTGCGAGATGAGATACCAAGCAAGAGAGAAATGACGAACGTTGCGGCTATAATAAGCAGTACCATTCCGATGGGATCTATGGTAATTGTAAACGCAGGCACTAAATAAAAAATTAACGACTGAATTATCAGCGAGATTATTAATAGAATCATTTTTATCTCCTTTACGCCAAGGTAAAATTTGTTTTACTGTATTTTGTTTAGTTTTCCAAAATCGGAGATGAGCAGAGAAATGTGCCCTCTCTGCTCCTCGGTAAGAGCTGAAACGTCAATATAAGCATCGCTGTCTCTTCCCAGCAGAAAGTCCGTCCTCACCTTGAAAAGATCGGCAATTTTTACCAGCATATCAATAGATGGCAGCACGTTGTCGTTTTCCCAGTTGGAAACG
>JAZOAA010000132.1:0-23316 GCA_045595265.1 Eubacteriales bacterium | reverse complement strand
TGTAGTTCATAGTGTCGTAGATTGCCATGCCGGAGGAGATAGAGCCGCCGGGGCTGTTGATGTAAAGATATATGTCTTTGTCAGGGTCCTGAGCCTCAAGATAAAGAAGCTGTGCCACAACCAAAGATGCCGTTACGTCGTTGACCTCATCGGAGAGAAAGATTATTCTGTCATTTAAGAGTCTGGAATAAATGTCGTACGAGCGCTCGCCTCTTGAGGTTTGCTCTACGACAACGGGTACAAGTGCCATAGCAGTATCCTACCTTATATTATTATTTTAATAACAGCCGACAGTCATAGAAATTATATCGACCGTCGGCTGATGATTATTAATTAGAATTATTCAGCTGCTGTATCAGCCTTTTTCTTGGTGGTTCTCTTCTTGGGAGCGGGCTTCTCCTCGGTAGCCTCTGCAGCGTCTGCAGCCTCTGCCTTTGGAGCTGCTTTCTTTCTGGGAGCAGCCTTCTTCTTTGCCGCGCCAATCTTTGCGTTGTCCTTAACGAACTTCATAGCTGCCGAAACAAGCATGTCTGCCTTGATATCCTCTTCGGCAATCATCTTCTTAACCTCGTCGAGAGCTACGCCGTAAGCGTCGGAAATTCTCTTGTACTCTGCCTCGATCTCCTCTGCGGAAACCTCAAGGTTTTCAAGAGAAGCAATCTTCTCAAGAGCAAGGCGCATCTTAACCTGCTTCTCTGCCTGGGGACGCATCTGCACTCTGAGAGCGTCGAGAGTGAGACCTGTGTACTTGAAGTATGTCTTGAGGTCAAGACCGTTCTGGCGAAGGCGGTTGTCGTAATCGCGAACGAAGTTCTCGGTCTCGATAGCGAACATAGGCTCAGGAATCTCTGCTACGAGCTTTTCCATAAGAGCCTCAGCAAGCGCGTTTTCAACCTCAGCGTCTGCCTTCTCCTCGTTTCTCTTTACCATTTTAGCCTTAATGTCGGCCTTATATTCATCAAGAGTATCAAATTCGGAAACGTCTTTTACGAACTCGTCGTCAAGTGCGGGAAGCTCCTCTGCCTTAAGAGAGTTGAGCTTGGTCTTGAATACAGCAGCCTTACCTGCAAGCTCCTTGGCATGATATTCCTCGGGGAAGGTAACGTTTACGTCAAACTCCTCACCGATATTCTTGCCAACTATCTGCTCCTCAAAGCCGGGAATGAAAGCACCGGAGCCGAGAGTGAGGTCATGACCTGCGCCCTTGCCGCCGTCAAATGCCACACCGTCAACCGAGCCCTCGTAGTCGATATTTGCAATATCGCCCATGATAGCTGCTCTGTCAGTTACGTCAACGCTTCTTGCGTTTCTCTTTCTTGCGTTCTCAACCTCTTTGTCAACGTCAGCGTCGGAAACCTCGTCAACCTTCTTTTCAACAGCGATGCCCGCATAGCCCTCGATAGTAACCTCGGGCTTAACGAAGCCAACAGCCTTAAGAACGATGTCACCGTCAGTAGAAACGATGTCGAACTGGGGCTGACCAACTATATCAAGGCCTGCCTCTTTAACAGCAGCCTCACACGCCTCGGGAATGCACTCGTTAATAGCGTCCTCAAAGAACACGCCCTTGCCGTAATACTTTTCGATAATAGCCTTGGGCGCCTTACCCTTTCTGAAGCCGGGAACGGTTATAGACTTAACGTTCTTCTTGTACGCTTCGTATTCTGCTTTCTCGTAAACTTCCTTACTTACAGAGAACTCCATAGTAAAGCCGGACTTCTCGGTAAGCTCCTTTTTGATAAGGCTCATTTTCTTTCCTCCAAAGAGTCAATTTTATTTTTTTAATTTAATAACCACACTATTTTACAACAAAATATAGATTTTGTCAAGATGTCTAAAAAAAATTTGTGATTTTCGTTACTATTTTACTATTTTTGGGATAAACTTTAAGTAATCTGCTGACACAATGTTCATTTCTATGCCGTCATAGATGAACGATGGGGGCAGGGTATAGTTTCCGTGTATGTGACCGAAATACACCCGCACAATTCCGTATTCCTTAAGAATTTCGATAAGCGAATCGGAAGCCTTGCCGTTCCAATACGGCGGAAAGTGCATAAAAGCCACGATTTCCTTTTCGGGAGAGCTTTCTTTAAGCTTCATAGCTTCGTTAAGACTTGCCCTAAGCCTCAGCGCCTCTCGGTTTGTTAATTTTTCAAAATCAGCGCTGCCCGGTGCGTTTGATGCGTCTGCATCGTTGTACCAGCCTCGCGTGCCGGCTATAATGTAATCCTCAACCTCGTGCGCGTTGTTAAAGAGAAACGATATCGTGCTGATGCCCTTTTTTTCAAAAAATGCCTCGTGCTTTCTCATCGTGCACCACCAGAAGTCGTGGTTGCCCTTGCCGAGTATCTTCTTACCCGGCAGAGAGTCGAGAAATTTTAAGTCACATTCGGCTTCTTCAAGAGAGAGAGCCCACGATATGTCACCGGGAATAATCACAGTGTCAGTATCAGTGATAAGACGCCGCCAATTTTTTTCTATACGCGTAATATAATCCGCCCACCTCGTGCCAAACACCTCCATAGACTTGTTAGTCGTATCAAGGGTTGACAGATGGAGGTCAGCGATAGTGTAAAGCGCCGTACTCATCACTCCCTTCTTAAAAAATGAATAAATGAAATGCTCCTGACAATAATATATATGCCGATTGGCAATAAAAAACGAAAGAGGTTTTGAAAAATGGAACAAAACAAGCACACAAACAGCTCGTGCGAGGGCGGAAAATGCATCAAGGGTATCACCTGCGACGTTAAAAACTGCATGTACCACGCAGAGAACAACAGCTGTCACGCGGGAAGCATTTCGGTAGGTCCTAGAGAGGCAGACTGCTCCGCAAACACAAGCTGCGTAACCTTCAAGCCCAAGGAAATCTGATTATCCTAAGGCAAACTCCTTTACCGAGGACACCATTTCCTCCTTGTCGATAACGCCGGTGTGAATTGCCTGCTTCTCAAGAATAGTCTTAAGAGGCGAGGGAATAGCAACACCCGTAAGCTTTTCGAGCATCTCTGGAGCGAGAAGCTCATCTTCGGGCTTCTCTTCGCCAAGAGAGAGAAGAACGTCCGCGGCAAACTTATAGGGAGATGCGGTTGAAACCACGAGCATCTTATTTTCGGCCTTATGGTCACGTGCATATCTTTCTGCCGCATATACGGCAACTGCTGTGTGCGTGTCTATAAGGCTGTTAATATTTTCATACGTGCGCTTAACGGTAGCGCGGCACTCGTCCTCGTCGGTGTAGTAGCCGACGAAATGCTCTTGCACGAGCGCAAACTCCTCTGATGTAAGCTTGTATTTTCCGTCAGATGCAAGCTTCTTCATATATTCAGCGGTTTTTTCTTCACCAAGAAGAACGTAGAGAAGTCTTTCAAGATTAGATGAAATGAGAATATCCATAGACGGAGATATAGTCGCGTGGAAATCTCTGTTTTTATCGTACTCACCCTTCGTAAGAAAATCGGTAAGAACGTTGTTTTTATTAGATGCGCAAACAAGCTTGCCGATAGGCGCACCCATAAGCTTTGCAATAAATGCGGCAAAGATATTGCCGAAGTTACCGGTAGGAACGCATACGTCGATTTTTTCTCCGAGAGATATAGCTCCCGTCTTATACATATCACAGTATGCGGAAATATAATAAACTATCTGCGGAACGAGTCTGCCCCAGTTGATGGAATTTGCGCTGGAGAGGAATATGCCTCCATCAGACAGCTCCCTTGCAAGCTCGCTGTCGGCAAAGATTTTCTTAACGCCGCTTTGCGCATCGTCAAAGTTTCCTACGATACCGACGACGGATACGTTTTCGCCCTCTTGCGACTGCATCTGGTGCTTCTGCACGCGGCTTACTCCGTCAATGGGATAAAATACCTTTATCTTCGTTCCGTGAACGTCGCGGTAGCCTTCAAGCGCCGCCTTGCCGGTATCGCCCGAGGTTGCAACGAGTATCAGCGCGCATCGGCTCTCGTCGCATTTTCTCAATGCTCTGACAAAGAGTCTGGGCATTATCTGAAGAGCCATATCCTTAAATGCCGACGTAGGACCGTGCCACAATTCAAGCATATATCTTCCACCGTCAAGCTCGCTTATAGGAGCAGGGGAGGGAATGAATTTCTTTTCGGAATATGCGCCATTTGCGTCCTCAAGAAGCTCATCGTATGTGTAGTCCGTGAGGAAGAGCGAGAGTATTTTTGCAGCTCTTTCGGGATAAGAGAGTGCGGATAGCCCTTTTATGTATTCGAGGTCGATTTTCGGTATCTCGTGGGGCATATACAGACCGCCGTCCGATGCAAGTCCCGTCTTGATAGCGTATGCCGCGCTTACGCCCTCCGCTTCTGCGCCTCTTGTGCTGATGTACTTCATTTTAATTTACCTTTCCTTTGCGATTAGTGCTTTGCGTATGCCGAATTCAAATCAAAAGCACCTAAAAGATGCTTGATTTCCTGAACGGTATCTCTGCCGTTCTTCTCGGCGATGTATACCTCGATAATATCAAACCTCATTCTGCAGCCCCTCGGCATAAGAGGCTTGAATTTTGCAGAGCAGGATATTATTTTTCTTTGTTTTTCCCTTGTTACAGCCGCGGCAGGCCGAGCTTCAAATGCCCCGAGCGTGCCTACGTGCCTGGATTTCACCTCAATAAATGCAACTGTATCCTTGTATCTTGCTATGACGTCTATTTCGCTTTTGTCTGCTACGAAATTTCTTCTTAATATTTTATATCCGCTCTTTTTCAGAAATTTCACCGCGGCATCCTCGCCGAAATTACCCGTCAGCCTCTGCCTTGTCAGTACTTCAAGAATTTTCATCTTTATCAAGGAATTTTAAGAAGCTTTTTCTGTGTATGGGTGACGGGCCGTATTTCCGCACCGCGTCCATATGCTCCTTAGTCGGATATCCCTTATGCTTTGCTATATTGTATTCGGGATACTCCTTATCAAGCTCGATGCAGCCTCTGTCCCTCGTAACCTTTGCAAGAATTGATGCCGCTGCTATGGAATAGCTTTTAGCATCACCCTTTACAACCGTTTCGGTAGGGATATTAAAACCGCGCGAGCAGTTTCCGTCAATAAGTGCAAAATCAGCCTTTACGGAAAGCCCCTCGACAGCTCTTCTCATCGCAAGCATAGATGCGTTAAGAATGTTTATTTCGTCTATTTCCTCTGCGCTTGCCTCGGCAATGCAGTAGGCAACAGCCTTTTCTTTAATGATATCAAAAAGCGCCTCTCTCTTTTTCTCCGAGAGCTTTTTCGAGTCGTTAAGACCCTCTATTATCTCGCCAAAGGGTAAAATTACCGCCGCCGCAACGACAGGACCGCACAGAGGGCCGCGCCCCGCCTCGTCACAGCCGCAAACTGCGGTATAACCCTCGGCATAGCGCTTTTCTTCATATTCAAAGCCGGGCATATTACAGTCCTCCCTTTAAGGTCTTTCTAGAGTTATACGACCTATCTTACCGCCGCGGAACTCGTCAAGCAGCATTTCGGCAGTCCTCGGGTTATTTATTTCACCCCCGCTTATAAGGAATCCGCGCTTTCTGCCAACCAGCTCGAAGAGGTCGTAGCCGTCAAGCCCGTCGCACTCCTCCTCGGTAAGCTTGTATCTTGCAAGAAATTCCCCTCGTGCAATGTCGTACAGCCTTGCGCAAAGGAGCATAGCAATCTCCTCCGTGTCAAGTATCTTGTCGCGGATAGCACCCGTCATAGCCAGGTTTTCGCCAACCCTTGCGTCCTCAAACTTCGGCCACAGAACTCCCGGCATATCAAGGAGGTCGAGACCTATGCTAGTCGGCACCCATTGCTTTGTCATGGTGACGCCGGGCCTGTCCTCAACCTTTGCCTTCCTGCCGCCTGCTATGCGGTTGATAAGCGATGATTTTCCCACGTTGGGAATACCCACTATCATAGCCTTCAGGCGTCTGCCGGACATACCCTTGTCGTTATATCTTTCAATCTTTTCGGAGAGAATATCGCGCACCGCCGCATCAAGCGAGTCAATTCCGACGTTCGCTACTGAGTCGATTATCACGGCGCGCTTTCCGTTACTTGTATATTTTTCCTTCCAGAGTCTTGAATACTCCGGGTTTGCAAGAGTCGATTTGGTGAGAACCGTGAGAGTTGGCTTTGAGCCTACGAGTCCTTCAATCTCGGGATTTTTTGAGCTGTACGGTATTCTCGCATCAATAAGCTCTATTACTATATCCACCTCGGGCAGACACTCGCGTATCATGCGCTTTGTCTTTGCCATATGGCCGGGGAACCATTGTATTGGATTTGAAGCCACCTTGCAGCTCCTTTCAATTATAATAAATGTTAATCAGTTGACAGGTCCGAATACGTCAAAGGGATATATTCTGAGCAGAACCTTGCCTAAAATTGAATCCACGCTTATCGTAGGGTCGGTAAAGGACACCGAGTCGGACGATGCGTTTCTGTGGTCACCGAGCACGAACACCTCACCATCGGGCACGACACACTCGCGTCCTATATATCCTGACGGAAAAGCTCCGTCGATGTATACGTATTCTTCAAACAGCTCTTCTCCGTTTACCGTTACGTTGCCGTTTTTGTCAACCTTTACGGTGTCGCCCTCTATGGCGATAACACGCTTGACAAGCGCGTTTTTATATCCGGTAGAATAGTCTTGGAAAACTATAACGTCGCCCCTCTTGGGTGTGTAAAGGAAGTCGGAAATAATAAGATGCTCCTCGTGGTGAAGAGTATTTTCCATAGAGCCGCCGTCAACTATCGAGTGCTTGAAGAAGAAGGTCGTGAGTATGAAAACCGCCGCCAAGGTCATAGTGAAAAGCTCTATAAACTCAAATACAGAGTCGATGAATCTCGGCTTTTCGGGGTCGTAGGCGCGCTCTGTCGGCTCTTCTTCGTCATCAGAAGGCTCGTATACGGTCTGCCCGTCACCGAGGTCCATAGAAATCTGCACCGGCTCGTAGGAGTCATCTTCTGTGGGCAGCTCCTCGGTCTGCCCGTATGCATCTGCCACGGTCAGCTCTTGTGAAGTGCCTGTATCGGAGGAGGGAATATCCATACTCTCCTGCGCGCTTGAAAGCGTGTCGGAGCCTTCCTCTCTCTCTCCTTGCTTCTTTGCTCTTGAGAGCGAGAGAGCGTTGCTTATCGCATTCTTATAGTCGGCAAAGAAATCCTCAAAGCTTTCTTTGGTTTCATATGAGGGAGGCGCGCTCAGGTCGTCATCGTCGTATAACAGCGAGTCGATAGTCGGAGCATCAATTCTGCCGTCAGAGCTTTTTTCGTTTTCACGCTCATCGGCAAAGCTTTCCGCAGAACCGTTTTTGTTTTCGTTTTCCATGCATATTCCTCCCTTTTAATAATTCACCCTATATTTTAACATATTATCACAAAAATTACAATATTATTTTTAATTTTTATATTTTATTTTTGCCGCAATATCATCACATACGCAAGCGACCGTTTTCACTTCTTCTGCGTTGGGGCGCTTTAGCTTTTTCAGCTTCGGCATGCCCCACACGTCAAAATATCCGGGTCCCACCCATTTGTAAGGCGCGCTTTTCTCGACCATCGCTTTAATGATGGAGAGTGACGCTGCTCTTGCCGACGGGAAAATAACCTTCATGGGATATTTTATCAGCGCAAATATAATCTTTGGGTAATGAGCCGTTATATTGGTAAGCGTTATGCCGGGGTGCGCCACGCTTACACATTCCGTATCACAGGTCTCGAATATGCCGTACATAAGATATCTTTTTGAATTTCCGTAAATAAGGCTTGACTTTTTTCTCTTTGAAAAGTCAATATCCGTATTGCAAACCTTGGAATAAGCGTGAGCGATACTTCCTACTGCCACGATTTTTCCGCCGAGTTTTTTGATATCGTCCTGCATCGCACGGCAGATAAGATAAGGCGAGACGAAATTTATGCTGAATACGTTATTATATCCCGTGTTACATTCCGTAAGAGGTACGTGATATATTCCCGCGTTGAGAATTATGTAGTCGGGAGTGTTTTTCTTTAAGTATGCGATACATTCGTTTACGGAGTCGATATCCGATAAGTCAAGATGCACGTGGGATGCGCTGACGGAGGGAAACTCCGCCTTTATCTTTTCGCACAGAGCGAGCGAACGAGTACTGTTTCTGTCCATTGTGAGTATATTTGCGCCGAGGGTCGCAAGGTGAGTGCAAAGCTCTCTGCCGATACCGCCCGTTGCACCGCTTATCGCCACGGTCTTTCCGGCAAGTGCGCTCGCGTTTTCAAAAAGCCATTTTTTTATTTTCATAATGCTTTTCACCTCCGTTTTATATATTATAACATAAAATTTCAACTTTTCAAGAAAAAACGTCCGAAATCACAGCTTTGATTTCGGACGCAAATGGTTATTTTTTTGAAAACTTTCTTTTGAAAAACGCGTTTGCCTTTTGCACAAGTCGCTCGAACATATTGTTAAGCTCCACCGCGTATTTCATGCTTAAAACAAATGCTAAAAGAGCGATTATGACAAGTATAACGATAAGCACAAGCCCCCACCCCTCGTACGGAATGACCTCACCCGACATAAAGAGAAGTGTTCCACCTATGGCGGTAACCCTCGTTATCAGCTGCATTATAAGAAACGCCGTGAAGGATATGGGCAAAATTCCCGCAACCGAGCAGAGAAGGTCGTCGGGAAACGCAGGGAAGAGAAATGCGAAAAAGAGAAATACCGTCTCGCGTCCCTTTAGCTTTGCCAGCCACTCGTCAGCCGTCTCCTTATTGCCCGCAACCCAGTTTATGTAAGGGCGTCCGACAAGCCTGCCCAGCGCAAACGCGAGCATTGCACCGAGCATTATTCCTATGTAAGAATAAATGAACGCAAGCCATGGACCGAATATATAATTACCCGCCAGAATACTGACTGTGCTGGGTATAGGAACGAACGTAACCTGTAAAAAGGATATAGCTACAAATACAATCGGCGCGATAAAACCCGTCGACTCAATAAAAGCCTGTATCTCCTCGCGAGTCATATCGAGTATTCCAAGCTGCTTTAAGATAAAATAGCCGATAAGAAGTATCAGTCCTATCAGAGCGCCCGACAAAATCAGCTTAACAATCGATTCCTTGGTTTCCTTTTTCATAATGTCAATCCTTTATCAAGAGCTTATAAAGCTCGGATTTTGAAATTCCTCTGTCACGTGCCGCGCGCTTTATCGCGTCCATGCGGTCAAGGCCCTCGTCCTCATAGTGCTTAACGTGCTCCTCCGGCGAAAGTGAAAGAAGCTCATTTTCCTCTTTTTCACAGCTTCCGTCAATTATGAGAACGTACTCGCCCCTCGGCTCTCTCTCTTCGTAGAGCTTTAATGCTTGTCCAAGAGTGGTTCTGCAAATTTCTTCATTTATCTTAGTTAATTCGCGGCAGAGTGATATTTTTCTATCCTCTCCGAACACCTCTGCCATATCCTTAAGCGTTGCCGCCAGCTTGTGAGGAGCCTCGTAGAATATCATAGTGCGCTCTTCGCGCTTCACGGCATCAAGCCTTTTTCTCCTGTCCTGCGCCTTGGCGGGTAAAAATCCTTCGAAGGCAAATCTTCCCGTAGGAAGCCCCGACATCGACAGGGCAGACACCGCAGCGCACGCTCCGGGAACGATGCTGACCTTAATTCCTGCATCGTGGCACTCTCTTACGATATCTTCGCCGGGGTCGCTTATCGCAGGCATGCCCGCATCGGTTATGAGAGCGCACGACTCACCCGCCAGCAGTCTTTCGACAAGCCTAATTCCGCTTGCCTTTTTATTATGTTCGTGGTAGCTGACCATTTCCTTGCGTATTCCGAGGGCAGAGAGCAGCTTCATCGAGTTTCTCGTGTCCTCCGCAGCGATAAAGTGTACCTCGCTTAGCACCTTTATAGCTCTTTCCGAGATATCTGCGAGGTTGCCTATCGGTGTCGCCACAAGATACAGTACGCCGTCTTCTACCTTGTTTTTTTCATTATTCATCTTTTATATCCTTTAGGAAAACTACCGTTTTCCATAATAAATTTCATATCGTCGGTGTATTCAGTGTGGGATTTGTCAGAGTAGATTATCAGAGGCTTTGTGAGCTGCATACCGCTTTTTCCTCCGCACTTTGCCTCGACTAAAACCATAGATGATTCCTTATCCGTATCCGCATGCACGAAGGTTATCCTCTTAGGCTCAAGAGTATTTTCTCTCATAGCGCATAGAAGGTCGCATAATCTGTCGGGACGGTAGACCGCGTAGAACGCGCCGCCGTATTTTAACAGTCTCCTTGCCGCAAGGCAAAAGTCGAAAATATCGCCCTTTACTTCATGTCGCGCTATGTATTTCTTCTCGTCCCCGTTTTCTTTACCCGCACTCACCTTCATATAAGGAGGGTTTGAAAAAACTACGTCAAACTCTTCGCCGGCGCGGTAATCTCTTATATCCGCGCAAACGGAGTCAAGCCTGTCGGAAAGTCCGTTAAGCTCGGCGTTTTTCTTTACAAGTGCGGCATAACGCTCCTGCACTTCAACGGACACCGCGCGTGAGAGCTTGTCTCTGGTCAGAAGAAGCATGGAGATAATTCCGCTGCCGCCGCCTATCTCACAGCCGACCTGACCCCTTGTAT
Organism: Eubacteriales bacterium; assembly: GCA_045595265.1. Taxonomy (GTDB): domain Bacteria; phylum Bacillota; class Clostridia; order Oscillospirales; family CAG-272; genus UBA1740. The sequence goes on along the minus strand of JAZOAA010000132.1, from coordinate 12,717 downwards.
TAACGTATCCCGCAAGCAGCAGCGCATCAGTCCCGAAGGTAAGCCCTTCCGTATCCTGAATAAGCTTTAGCGAATCGTTGACGTAATCGCATCTTTCCATAAAACGATAGCTCCTGTAATCTGTAATGAAAAAAGCGGAGAATACACCCCGCTTTTTCTATGTCCCAAAGAGAAATTATTCCTCAGCGGGTGCGCCTACGGGACAAGCGTCCGCGCAAGAACCGCAGCTAACGCAATCATCTGCGTTGATTACATATTTGCCATCGCCTTCAGAGATGCAACCGGTAGGGCAAGCATCCTGGCAAGCGCCACAGCTGATGCACTCATCGGAAATTTTGTATGCCATGTGAAAAAACCTCCATTTGTTTTTTGTATCACTTATATTCTAGCACAATTATTGAAAAAATCAAGATGTTTTACAAAAAAAGTGAAAAAATATGAATAAAACGGGTATAATTTTTAGTCTTCCGTCTCTTCCTCTTCGTCCTCTTGCTTGCTTTGCTTTTTCTGAGGACGGGAGAGAACCTTCACGTCAGAGCATTTATAGAACTTAGGTACGTCCTTTTCGTTATCCGAAATTTTTACCTTTATTTCTTCAGCCAAGGGCTTTGTTTCAATAACCGTTCCTACACCGTCCTTGGTTGAAACGGTAGAGCCAACGGGAGGAGTATTTTTAATTGCCTCCTCGTAGGTGTCATGCTCATAGCGCAGACAGCACATAAGCCTTCCGCAAGCGCCCGAAACCTTTGCCGAGTTCAGCGAGAAGTTCTGCTCCTTCGCCATTTTTATAGATACCTGAACGAAATCGGAGAGAAATCCCGCACAGCAGAATTTTCTTCCGCAAGTGCCAAGACCGCCCATCATCTTCGCCTCATCTCTTATTCCTATCTGGCGAAGCTCGATTCTCGTTCTGAAGGTGGAGGCAAGGTCTTTGACAAGCTCTCTGAAGTCAACTCTTGACTCGCAGGTGAAGTAGAATATAAGCTTTGAATTATCAAAGGTGTATTCAACTCCCACAAGGCTCATCTCAAGCCCGTGCTCTTCAATCTTCTTTTTGCATATAACCGCCGCATCAGCCTCTGCCTTGCGGTTCTTTTCATTCTTGATAAGGTCCTCTTTAGTCGCCACTCTTGTTATGGGCTTCAGGGGAGAGACTACCTCGGACACGGGGATAATCTTGTTAGGCATCTTTACAACGCCCATCTCGACTCCTCTCGCAGTCTCGACTATAACGTGCTCGCCCATAGAGAGCTTAAGCTTTCCGGGTGAGAAATAATATACTTTTCCTGCCTCGCGGAAATTGATTCCCACAACCTCGGCAGTATCGCTTACAGCATCGGGCTGCTGATTCTTTACTTCCTCTGCCATTTATATTTTCCTTTCGTTTTAGATAAATTTAAGCTTTGCGGAAAGCGTGGCAATAACGTTAGCGACACCCGCATTTTTAGAAATGCGCTCGTGAGCCGTCATAATCTCGCCGTACACCGCGACAAGCCTCTTTACGTTCGATGTGGGAGAAGCCTGCCTTGCCTCGTCTGCCGACGGATAAAAAACGGTTGCGCATTCGTCAGCGCTCTTTGCCGCGATGATATCCCTAATAGCGCTTATCAGAAGCTCAAGACTGTCGAGAAGCTCCGCCCTCTTTGACGGAAGCTTATTAAGTGCCGTGTGTATCTCAAGATACGTGTGCTTTTCGGCAATGCACCTTACGACCTCGTCAATCTCACGCCGCATTACGATGCTCTCGTCAGCCTTGTCGGAGCTTAAGAGAGCCAGCGCCGTGCCGATAACACCGCCCGAGCTCATAACTATCTCGTCAAGCTTTTTTCTGTCAGAGATAAATAGACGTTCAGCCTCGGAGCTTAGCTTCCTCAGGTGAGAGATAAGCTCTTCTCTTGAAAACCTCTCGGGGCATATCTGCTGCGCGCGGCTTTTGATAGTAGTCAGTATCTTGTCAGCCTCTTTGGCCAGGAGCAGTATAACCACGCTCTCGGGCGGCTCTTCCAGCACCTTAAGCAGTGCGTTTTGCGCCTCGGTCGTCATTCTCTCCGCATCGTCGATAATGTATATCTTATACTGCGACTCGGTTGATGAGAGAAACATATCCTCTCTGAAATCCTTTATGGCGTCAACTCCGATAGTCGCTCTGTCCTTTGACCTTGAGAGCAATTTGATATCGGGGAAGTTTCCGTCGTATATTCTCTTACAGCACGAGCACTCACCGCAAGGGAGGGGGAGGATGTCGTTTTCCTTATTCTCACAGTTGAGCGCGGCTGCAATCTCTGTTGCCAGCTTGGATTTTCCCGAGCCTTGCGGACCCGTTATCAGAAGCGCGTGCGGCAGCGTGCCGGAAAGCGCAGCCTTGCCTATACGCTCACGGGTATTCTTATTTCCAAGCACGGTAGGAAAATAGCTTTTCAAAATAAAATCACCCGCCTCCGATAAAAATAATAATCCACTATGTATTTTAACATTTTTTATAAAAAAAGTCAATATTAATATGCAAGATATTTTTGGCAAGAATTTCACCCCAAAATTCAACTCTACCTTTTTGCTAAAAAAATCCTGTAAATATTTGTATACTTTGTCATAACAAATATTAAAAATTTTTATTTAACTGCATCATCGGTTGACTTTCAATTTTTCGTGTGTTATATTATAAGATGATAAAATATGCGGAGATAAAGATATGAAAAAAACAGTCTTGATTATAAACGGAGCAGGCGGTGTCGGTAAGGACACTCTTTGCGACCTGTCGGCAAAGCACTTTAAGGTCAGAAATATATCCTCTGTCGATCCTATTAAGGAGATTGCAACCTTTTGCGGCTGGACGGGTGTGAAGGATGATAAGGCGCGTAAGTTCCTCCACGACCTTAAGACTCTTACCGCCGAGTATAACGATTTTCCAACCAACTGGGCGCTTAACGTTTTTCGCGAGTTTATGACAAACGATGAGCAAATTCTCTTTGTCCACATAAGAGAGCCGTGGGAGATTGAAAAATTCGTTAAGGCTACTGGCGGAGTTGCAAAAACCCTCCTTGTCAGAGGCGGCTCTCGCACAAGATGCGGTGCATACGGAAATGCCGCCGACGACTGTGTCGAGCAGTATGAATACGACTATTATTTCCTTAACGATAAGACTCTTGACGAGGCAGAGCGTGATTTCTGCGATATGCTTTCGGGTATTCTTGAAGATGGAGGCGAGAAATAATGTCACAGTCAAAATTCTGGAAAAATTCAACCGTTTATCAGATATATCCTCGCTCATTTTGCGATTCAGACGGTGACGGAGTAGGCGACATTCGAGGCATAATCTCAAAGCTTGATTATCTTAAAGACCTCGGTGTCGACGTTATATGGCTCTCACCGGTATATAAGAGTCCTAACGATGATAACGGCTACGACATCTCCGACTATAAGGATATTCAGCCCGAGTTTGGCACTATGGCTGACTTTGACGAGCTTCTCTCCGAGGCAAAGGAGAGAGGCATTCGCATAATTATGGACCTTGTTATAAACCACACCTCCGACGAGCACGAGTGGTTTGTTAAGGCAAAGGCGGGAGATGAAAAATACAAGAATTATTATATCATAAAGAAGGGTGAGGACGGCAAGCTCCCGAACAACTGGGGCAACTTCTTTGCCGACTGCCCATGGGAGCCGTTCGGCGACCCGAAAAACGAGGAGTATTATCTCCACCTGTTTTCTAAAAAACAGCCCGACCTAAACTGGTATAACCCCGAGGTCTACGACGAGATAGTTGATATTATGCGCTTCTGGCTTGATAAGGGTGTAGCAGGCTTCCGCTGCGACGTTATAAACATTATTTATAAAAACACCTTTGCTGACGGAAAAAAGCAGCTTGTCCTCACAGGACAGGAGCATTATCTCTCAACCGACGGCTGCCACAAAATACTTGCAAGCCTTCGACGTGACTGCATGGATAAATACGATGCCTTCACGGTTGGAGAGACGGTTTTCGTTGACCTTAAGGAAGCAAACGACCTTTGTCACGAGTCACGCCGCGAGCTTGATATGGTATTCGCCTTTGAGCATATGGAGTGCGACCAGATAGGCGTCAAGTGGTTTAAGACTAAATTCAAGCCAAATAAGCTTATGAAGATTCTTACCAAGTGGCAGAACGGACTTGACTGGTATACCTGCTATTTTGAAAACCACGACCAGCCGCGCTCTGTCACAAGATTTACCGAGGGCGGAGAATACAGAACGCTAGGCTCGAAAATGCTCCTCGGACTCATATTCTCGCTCCGCGGAACACCCTTTATCTATCAGGGTCAGGAGATAGGAATGACGAACGGCGCGTTTAATTCTCTTGATGAAATCGTGGATATCGAGAGCCACAACGTTGACAAAATGGCAAAGTCACTCGGCATCTTCCAGCCTTTCCGCTGGAATCTTATCAACAAAACCTCAAGAGATAACGCAAGAACTCCTATGCAGTGGAACTCTGACGAGGGCGCAGGCTTCACCTCGGGAACTCCATGGCTTAAAATAAACCCGAATTACAAGGATATAAACGTAGAGCGCGACCTCTCCGACCCCGAGGGAATCATCTCCTTCTTCAAGAAAATGAACGCGTATAAAAAGTCGTCAGACACTCTGCTTTACGGCTCGTTTTGCGAACTTTATTCAGGAAAGTACGTGTACGCCTTTGAGCGTGAGCTGAACGGCGAAAAGCTTGTTGCCGTGTTTAACTTCTCGACTAAAAAACAGAAAATGCCGATAAAAATTCAAGGCAGAGTGGCAATATCAAACTACGAAGAGCCTTGTGCCGACGCTCTCCGCCCCTACGAATTTACACTTTTTCGTAAGGAGGAGTCCGTATGATAAGTATTAAGGATAACGTCTTTAAGCTTGATACCAAAGACACAAGCTACGTCTTTTCCGTAACTGAAAAGGGTCATCTTGAGCATATATATTACGGTGCTTCTCTTGCCGAGCAGGACTACACAGCCCTCAGATTGAAAAACGAAATACAGCTCGGCTCAGCCGTTGAATACGAGGCGGATACCCCCGTATATTCTCTTGATGCCACACTCCTTGAGTATTCGGGAGTAGGCAAGGGCGATTTTCGCCACTCTCCGACCGAGCTTATAATGCCCGACGGCACGTTCGTTACCGACTTTATATACGAGTCATCGCGCGTTTTGGACGGCTCTTACAGTACCGACTCGCTTCCCACAGCCTACGGAGATGCACAGACTCTTGAGATAACTCTCTCCGACAGAAAATACTCTGATATAAAGCTGAAATTAAACTACACGGTTTACTATGACACCAACGTGATAGCGAGAAACACCGAGCTTATAAACGGCTCGGACGGTGATGTGTATATCAGAAAGCTTATGAGCCTTATGGTAGATTTTGCCGACTCGGATTACGACCTTATCACCTTCGACGGCTCTTGGGCAAAGGAGGCGCACGAGCATCGCCGTGCCGTAGAGTACGGAATCTACGTAAACGATTCGACCACAGGCTCGTCGTCAAACAGGCATAACGCAGGCGTCATTCTCGCCTCTCGCGGAGCAGACAACGACCGCGGCAGAGCCTACGCGTTCAACCTTATTTACAGCGGAAATCACTACACCGCGGTAGAAAAAGCACCCTTTGACACCCTTCGTATAATGTCGGGTATAAATCCGCATTGCTTCCTCTGGCGCTTGAAGAGGGGTGAGAGCTTTGTAACGCCGCAGGCGGTTATGAGCTTTGGCGGTGCGGGAATAAATTCCGTTTCGATGAATATGCACGCTTTTGTAAACGAGCATATAGTCAGAGGAGAGCATAAGTCTGCCGAGCGCCCGGTTGTAATCAATAACTGGGAAGCCACCTTCTTCAATTTTAACTGTCGCAAGCTCCACTCCCTTGCCGGCAGAGCTAAAAAATTAGGAGTGGAGATGTTCGTTCTCGACGACGGCTGGTTTGGCGCTCGCTCCGACGACAGGGCAGGCCTTGGCGACTGGGTAGTGAATAAAAAGAAGCTCCCCGGCGGTATAAAAAGGCTTTCGAAGAGGATAAACAAGCTCGGAATGAAGTTCGGACTCTGGTTCGAGCCCGAGTGCGTAAACCAGAACAGCGACCTCTACCGCGCTCATCCCGAATGGGCGCTGAACGTTGAAGGACGGCACATATCATTTGGCAGAAATCAAATGGTGCTTGACCTTTCGCGTCCCGAGGTTTGCGATTACATTATCGACAGCGTTGATAAGGTGCTTTGCGAGTCAAATATCGAGTACGTAAAGTGGGACTACAACAGACATATCAGCGATATGCAGTCCTCTTATCTTAAAAACCAGGGCGAGCTTTACCACAGATACGTTCTCGGCCTTTACAAGATACTTGATGAAATATTCTATAAAAGACACCCGAATATCCTCTTTGAGAGCTGCTCGTCGGGAGGAAACCGCTTCGACCTAGGAATGTTATGCTACTCACCGCAGATATGGACCTCGGATAACACCGACCCGATAGAGAGGCTTGATATTCAGAGCGGTATATACAGACTCTATCCGCAGTCTGCGGTATCTGCCCACGTATCAATGGCGCCCCATCAGCAGACCTTAAGAGATACGCCTCTTTCCACCCGTTTTAACGTCGCGTGCTTTGGCGTTCTCGGCTATGAGCTTGATTTTTCCGAGCTGACTCGGGCAGAGCTTCGTGCGATATCCGAGCAGATAGCCTTTTATAAGGAGCACAGACGTACCTTGCAGTACGGCAGGCTCCGTATCCACAATACCCGTGATAAAACAAAATATATGTTCAGCATAACAGGAGACGGCGAGTGCATCGTCGGACTGTTCCAGAATCATATCTGCTCGTGTCCGGGGCGCGATATTCTGAGAGTAGAGCATCTTAGTCCCGATAAGGAATACACCGTCACTACGGTAAAGCAGCATCTCAGAATAAAGCGCTTTGGCGCACTGATAAAGCATATAGTTCCGTTTAAGATTAATACCGGCGGCGCGCTTGTACGTCTTGTGGATAAAAACTTTGAGATGACAGACGGGCGCGAGGAGTACACCGTAAGAGGCGATGCTTTGATATCGGGAATAAATCTTGCTATGCAGTATGAGGGAACGGGATATTCCGACAAGCTCCGCATACTCGGTGACTATGGATCAAATCTTTATATAATTAAGGAGAAAAAATAATGGATAAGCTAATGAAACGCAATAAGTATTGCTTCGGACTCGGCACGGTTGGCCGTGACGCGCTTTACTCCCTTGTCAGTATGTATCTTCTCAACTTCTTGACCGACGTTGTAACGTTTTCCGACGGAGGCCTTGCCGTCATCGGTATAATGCTAACCCTTTTCGGAATTTTCGATGCCGTTATCGACCCCTTCGTCGGTGCGATAGTCGATAATACCAAAACCAAGTGGGGAAAGTTCAAGCCCTGGATATTCGGCGGTATGATAGGAACGGGAGTTCTTACCGTTCTTATGTTCCATAACTTCAATATGGACGAAACCGCGCATATAATCCTTCTTGGAGTAACCTATCTTCTCTTCAGCATATTCTTCTCGCTTAACGATATTTCCTATTGGTCGCTTATGCCCGCTATCTCAAAGGACCAGAAGGTAAGAGAGGGCGTTGGCGCGTTTGCGAGAATTTGCGCTAACGTAGGTATGTTCTCCATGGTTCTTATCTATACCATGGTACCCGACCTCTTTGCAGGGCTTGGACTTGATAAGCGCGACAGCTATTTCGTATTTGCGATAATCGTAGCAATCATAATGATGCTCTTCCAGAGCATAACCCTCTTTGGCGTCAAGGAGGACAGAAGCCGACTTGAGTCAGTAGAGCGCACCTCGCTTAAGGACCTGTTCCGCGCTCTCTTTAAGAATGACCAGCTTCTCGTAACAGCCGTTTCAATGGCGCTCTTTATGATAGGCTATTGCACGACGACGGGCTTCGGACTCTACTATTTCGAGTATGCCTATAAGGACGCAGGAGTCTATATGGTCTTTGCCGCGGTTCTCGCCATAGCACAGCTCACAGCACTCTCCGTTTTCCCCCTCTTCAGAAAGAAATTTACGAGAAAGCAGCTTTATACAGGCTCAATGATAGCCGTTGCTATCTCTTACATCATTTTCTTCCTCTCCTTCGAGCAGCTTCCTCTTATAGTTATCGCGGGACTCGGACTCTTCTTCGCCCAGGCGTTTATCCAGCTTCTTATGCTCCTCTTCCTTGCAGACGCGGTTGAGTACGGCGAGTGGAAGCTCGGTAAGCGTAACGAGGCGGCAAGCTTTGCCGTTCAGCCCTTCATCAACCAGTTTGGCGGTGCTATGAGTAAGGGCGTTATCTCCTTCACACTCATCATCTCGGGCATAAACGCGATAGCAAATTCCGTAGCCGATGCCGAGGGAAATACCGACCTTATTGCAGAGATAATTAACTCAACCCCCGACAGCGCTGTCTGGATTATGAAAATCTCTATGATGATATTCCCGCTTATTTGCATACTCCTCGGCTTCTTCCTCTATCAGAAAAAGTTTAAGATAGACGAAAAGTTCTATGCCGAGATAGTCCGCGACCTTGAAGAGAGAAATAGTGTAGCAGAGGAAAAATAAATGAAATTTAAGTTAAAGGAAGGCTTGCTTCTCGGTACCGCAACAGCTGCAACGCAGATTGAAGGCGGAGATAAAAATAACAACTGGTACCGTTTTGCAGAGGAGGGCAAGGTAGATGACAAAACATCTCCCTACCGCGCCGACGACCACTACAACCTGTGGCGTGAGGATATAGACCTCATGGCAGATATGGGACTCGAGATTTACCGCTTTGGTATCGAGTGGTCGCGCATCGAGCCGGAGAGGGACGTCTTTGACGAGTCGGCGCTCGCCCATTACAGAGAAGAAATCGAGTATATGAGGTCAAAGGGCATAAGACCCCTGCTCACCCTCCACCATTTTACAAATCCGCTCTGGTTTGAGGATATGGGCGCGTGGGCGCATAAGGACGCGGCGGATATATTCCTCGCATTTGCCGAGAGGGTAGTAGATTACCTCGGCGATATAGTTGACGATTATATAACCATAAATGAGCCAAACGTCTATAACCTTAACAGCTTCTTTTACGGCATCTGGCCCCCGGAGCATAAGTCGCTCTCCGAGTTTGTAAAGGTCTTTTCAAATATGACGGCCTCTCACGTAAGAGCCTATAATATGATTCACCAAAAGCGCGAAAAGATGGGCAAGAGCAGGGAACAAACCCTCGTCAGCTTTGCAAACCACCTTCGCGTCTTTGAGCCGGAAAGTAAGAAAAATCTATGGCATAAGATGTGCGCGGGATTTACCTCTTATATGTTCCAGGACGCTATCACCGAGGCTATGATGACGGGCAAGTGCCGCTTCCCGGTTATGAAGCGTAAGGGCGTTAAATCAGGTAAATATTACGACTTTATCGGTATAAACTACTATTCCAGAAGCACCGTATCGGGTATTGCTGACGGTATCAGAGAAGACGCCTACCACAATGATCTCGGCTGGGAAATATATCACGACGGACTTATCGAGCTTTCAAATAAGCTCTCGGAAAAATATGGCAGAGAATATCCGATATTCGTTACCGAAAACGGCACGTGTGATAACACAGACTCATTCCGCTCCCGCTTTATCTACGATCAGCTAAAGGCTATCAGCGAAACCGACAACCGCATCGAGCGCTACTATCACTGGTCGTTCACCGATAATTTCGAGTGGAGAGAGGGAGAGGCTGCGCGCTTCGGCATAGTCCACGTTAATTACGAAACGCAGGAGCGCACCGTTAAGAACAGCGGAAAGCTATATTCGTCTGTAATTAAGAATAAAGGTGTAACCGACGAAGCATATTCCACGTTTGTAGAAAACTCAAATTACCGTAAGTAAAAGAAGGCTGCGCTCCTAAAAAGGGCGCAGCTTTTCTGTCATAAGTCGGAATTAACTATTGCCATATTTATATAGAAGTTATAAAATTTAAGTAGCGATTTCTTTTTTAGAAAGGTAAAAAACAATGTACGATCTTTCAAGACACCCGTATTTTACTCCATATACCGATAAGAAGAGCGGTGTAACCAGCTACGTCCTTACCGAGAGAGTGGGCGCATTGCAAAAGCATTTTTATTTTGCCCAACCCTCCGTCACACCTGACGGAAAATATCTCTTTGTCACCTGCTGTAATCCACCTGCGAGATATTCAACCCTCGCCATTGTTTCTCTCGACCCTGATAATCCCTTTATACGCCATTTCCCGAATGCTTCTCCCGATACAAACGGCTCACTTCCTTGCATTGACCCCGAGGGCAACGGTGTGTACTACGGCTGTTATGACACTGTGTGGCATTTAAGTCTTGACGGCGAGCTTAAAAAGGTGATCACCTTAACACCCGAATTTACTCATAACAGACCCGTCCAGCGCCTCTTTACCCATGCATCAATCTCCTGCGACAATAAATATATCGCTCTTGATATGCAGATAGGCGGCATCTTCTATGTCGCTCTTGGCGATATTAAAACAGGAGAGATAAAGCTCCTTAACAAGCTTGGCAATATGCACGACCACGCAATGTTCTCGCCAAAAGACCCAAAGCTTTTCCTTATAGACCAGGATTGGTGGTGTGATATGCATACAGGCGAATATATGCCGATAAACCAGAGAATCTGGCTGATGAATACCGAGGGTACACGCTTTGAGCCACTTATGCCGAAGGAATTTTATGGCAGAAGCGAAACCGAGGGCGCACATGACTATTGGAGTGCTGACGGACTCGTCTGCTGGACGGACTATTTTAACGGTGCGTTTGAATGTGATATAGAAACGAGGGAGGTAACTCACGTATGGAAGCGCCCCCTCTGTCATAGCCACTCATCAGCCGACCGACAGATGCTCGTCGGTGACGAAAGCCCGTATAAGTGGAAAAATATCCCTTGCCGTACGATATTCTACGACAGAGCAACAAATAAGGAGATAGATATATTCTCCGCGCTTCCTTATCCCGACGTAGACAGATACTATCACGTAGACCCCCATCCGCAGTTCTGCGCCGGCGACTCTATGATAGTTTCTACAACAACCGTCATGGACGGAAGGGTAGACGTAGCCATAACCCCAACCGCACCCCTTCTTGAAAAATGCAGAAGAGAAGGCACCGAGGTCGTATTCGATGGAATAAAGCCCCACGAGCGCGGCTCTTGGGTCGCCGACACTATGCAAATGATGTGATAAACAAAATAACCGCCGATATTTTAATCGGCGGTTATATTATTTTCAAAACCTATTCTTCATTGCCATCTCGATAGTTCTGTCGGCGTCACGTTTTGCCGCGTCGTCGCGCTTATCGTAGAGCTTTTTACCCTTACACAGCCCGAGCGCCATCTTGACGTTTGAGCCTTTGAAGTAGAGAGAAAGAGGAACGAGAGTGTATCCCTCGCGGGAGACGAGTCCCGCAAGCTTCATAATCTCTCTCTTGTGCATAAGCAGCTTTTTCGGACGCAGGGGATCTCTGTTAAAAATATTACCCTGCTCGTAGGGACTGATATGCACCCCGAGAGCAAAAAGCTCTCCCTTATCAACCTCGCAGTACGAGTCCTTAAGATTTACGCCTCCCGCGCGGAGTGACTTCACCTCCGTGCCGAAAAGCTCAATACCCGCCTCGTAGCTCTCTATTACAAAATAATCGTGCCGCGCCTTTCTGTTGTCGGCAATTATTTTACCGTCTGTTTTAGCCATTTTTGTACTCGCTTTTATTATGATTAACTATATATTACCATAAATCAAGCGCGAAATCAACCGTTTTTTGCAAATGTATCCGAAATAAGCTCAAGAATTTTGAATTTAATATTATATTTTTTTCCGCTTATTAGACGGATTTCCTCGTCTGTATAGCTTGATATACCGTCATCAGCAGGCGCACTCTCGCTTGCAATATCGAGGCATAGGGGAGGGAACATAACGCACCACCAGTTTTTTCCTTCGCCCTCGCCGATTATTACTCGTAGTGAGGTGTACTCTCCCTTCGGCAGCGTGAAGTCCTCGTACTCCCTTGTGTCATACCACTCGCGTGAGAGAGTTACGCTTGCATCATACGAATATCCGTACTCCCTTATCCACTCTTCAACGTCCTCTTCGATTTCAGATAGCTTTCCGTTTATTATCCCGACAGCCTCACCGATGCTTTCTCCCTTCAGCATCTCACCGTATTCGGTAAGCAGTCTGTCACGCACCTTGAGCTTCAGCTCCTGGTCATCCTCCGAGTCGGAGTTTGCCAGAATATGTAGCCTTAACGTATCCTCGTATATCTCCGCCTCTGCCTCCGTGGGCATAAGTGCGATAACAAGCGTTGAAAGAAGCAGCGCAAGTACCGCTAAAAGTGTTCCGTTTTTGTTTTCCATTTTTTTCTCTTTCCTTTCATCTTCGTGAGGAAATTATAACCGAAAAACAAAAAGCTATTCTAAAAAATTAGATTTCCTTGCACGAAACTCTAATTTCTCATTATAACAAACAGAGGACGGCAAATGGGTGACGTTCTTAGCGGAGAATTTGAAAATCCCCACAAGTGCAAGTGCGAGCATTGCATTTGACTGGTCAAATGCAAACGGGCTAAGCCAAAGCCCCTATACAAGCAGAAAGAGATAACAAATCGGTTATTCACCGAAACGTTATCTCTTTTTTTCTGTCTGTTTAATGAAATCGTGGCAAGCCACGATGAAATCTTAGCTCC
>JAZOAA010000131.1:0-18676 GCA_045595265.1 Eubacteriales bacterium | reverse complement strand
GGGTCTTGGCGCATTTTTACGAACTGGACTATCTGCTGCTTCATCCAGTCTGGTGTGCCTGCCTTACCGTAGCCGTAATCGAATCTATTCATACCCATATGGCTCAGAAGGGTCATTGCCTGGTACGTCGAGTCTATATCGGGGTAGAAGCCGATATTGTCACGGCCCGAGTTCGCGTAATAGAAGCCACCGCCGCCGCACATCGCGCTGCCCTGGCATACGTCCGTTCCGCATACGCAGATTTCGGGGTCGTATAGGTTTGCAAGCCACACGTACGCGCCGTCGGTATAGAGAGCTGTCAGCTCCTTGAGCGCCTGTATAACGTCAGCTTCGAGGAACTCCTCAAGCTTTGCCCAGGCGGTCTCATAATACGCGTCGTCGATTTGCTCGAGTCTATCGTAAAGCGAGAATGCAACCGTGACAGACAGACCGTCCTTAAGGGTAACGTCGCCTTTTATGTACTCGTCTACAAGAAACTCTACGCCGTCCTTTATAGCAACGTCATAAACGTCGTCGGTGTAGGCGAGAACTATCGACGAGCCGTCGGAATATACCGAATATCCCCCAACCTTCTGACCTTTTTCCGCCGCGTCCTCCGCGTACGAGAGGTATTCTCGCATCTTTGAGTAAGCCTTCAGAACAAGATAGTCGTTTGATTTACAGATTACTATCTCATGCTCAAAGCTGCCCACAGGAGCATAGTTGTCGGCATTTTTGTCATCGGTGTAAATGATAGTAGGGTATTTACCCGTAGTATCCCTTACCGCGAGCCTGATTTTTTCGATAATATCAAGGCTCATGCCGCTTTCTGTCATGAGGTATACGTCAGTACCCTCTGCAAATATCGAACCGCTCTCGCTCTCGCCGACATCGTCGTCCTTTTCCTCCTCCTTGGGAGTACAAGCCCAGAGCGAGCCTACGGTAAGTAGTATTAGAAGCAATATGCTAAGTAATTTTCTATTCATATATATCTCCTTTCTAATCAAACGTAATCAAGTGTTGACCATGTAAGAGGAAGAGGAAGGATAGCACCAAGCTCGCAGGGTAGAGCCGTGATAAGATTAGCGTCCGGGGCGCCGAACAGCAGTCTCATAGCCTCAGAGCCGCATAGCTTTACGTCGGCCTCTCTTTCGTCCGACCTGCATCCGCACTCACCCGAGCGCGAATAGAGGGTTATCTTCTCTTTTCCGTCTATGTCAATCGTGTATTCAAAGTCGGAGAGCTTCGTATATTTGCTCTTCATCTTTATCAGTCGGTTAGTCAGTCTCTCGTAGCTTAAGAGCTTAAAGCGAGAGGGAGTCATTATATCGTAGTTGTCAGCATATTTGTAGAAGAGGCGAAGCTCCTCGGTCATATACGGCGGTATGCTGATATGCGTCTCCCAGAAGAAGTCGGTAACAGCGCACACCGAGTCGTAGAGGTCCTGCGCGCTCTCTGCTGAAAATTCGCCTATCTCTCTGTAATCCGCCGAGATGCACAGATATCCTACCGGCTTACCCGAGCGTCTTGCAAGATAGGGTATCATGGACTTCGTCGTTAAGGCGAGGTACATATCTCTGTAATTCTCCGCCGTACTGCGATTTACGTACATTGGCTTTTTCTTCATTACTTCATAGCAGTACTTCAGAGTATCCACGTCGTCTTTTTCTATTTTTTCAAGAGTTATTTCGCTCTTTTTGTTTTCAGAATATTTTGCATTATGGTCCGAGAGGGCAAAGCGTATTAGCTGACCGCACCCCTCAAAGCCGTATCTTCCGTATCTCTGTCTTGAGCCTCCGAGCCTTGCGCCGTCAGCTGAAAGCTCTGCTATCTCATCCATCGCCATGCCGAAGAGCTTTGTGAAATAGCCGCGCCCCTCGTGACCCGGTAGCGTTGCTACGTTACCCGTGGTGAAGAAGAGAAATTCCTCACCGTCTATGACACAGGGCAGGGGATACACTCCTATCACGGCAACGAGCTTTCCGTCCTCAAAGACACCCGTGTGGCGCGCCATATGCTCGTCGTCGCGCACCCACATCTTCGGCTGCTCCCTGTCGAAATAAACAGGGCGCTTATATTTATTCTCAAACGTTTTAGTCAGCACCTCGAAGAGCGCATCGTAATCGTCCTTATTCAATTTTCTTATAACGGTTTCCATTTTACTTATCTCCCTTATAAGCTTCGACGGCTCTCGGAATAGAGAATCCGTTATCCTCAAGCAGCTTTTCAGCGTCATCGCGGCTGACATCTATCATCTCGCACACGATGCCTATCATTCTTGCACGAAGCTTTATATTCGTGGGCTTTAGGTTTATCATCATGTTTTCGTAAACCTTGCCCGTCTTTACCATTGCGGCGGTCGAAATCATGTTCATAACCATCTTTTGCGCGTTGCCCGCCTTCATTCTGGTAGAGCCTGTTATGACCTCGGCTCCCGTAGGTGTGTATATGTAAACGTCGGCATACGGCTTTATCTTCGTGTCGGGATTGCTGCACAGCGCAACGGTTTTACACCCGATGCTTCTCGCGTATTCCATACCGCGCGCTACGTACTCGGCACTTCCCGATGCCGAAACACCCATAACAACGTCGAGGGAAGAGAGATTTTTTTCTTTAAGGTCACGTACACCCGCCTCTCCCGAGTCCTCCTGGTTTTCCGCAGCTCTTACAAGAGTTGACTCTCCGCCTGCAATCACCGCGATAACCGTGTTATAGTCTACCCCGTACGTGGGAGGGCACTCTGCCGCGTCCGCGGTTGCGAGTCTTCCGGAAGTACCGGCACCCATGTATACTAGCCTTCCTCCGCTTGCAATAGCCTCGGTAACGATGTCGATTGCACAGGCGATTTCCTCGGATGCCGACTCAACAGCCTTCACCGACTCGTAGTTTGCCTCGTTTATCATAGCTACTATTTCTTTGGTAGTAGCTTTATCTATATGAGTAGTTTTAGGATTTCTCTTTTCCGTTTCAAACATTGTATTTACCTCTGATTATTTATAAGTGTTTTTGAAATTCCTTTCGAAAAGGTCAAAGTCGATATCGCACTTTTCCTTCATGGCGCATATTCTCATAGCTCCGAAAATGGGGGGAGCGGAGGGAAATTCCGCAACGATGTTTTTGTTGAGCTTTTCGGCAATCAGCTTATCCATTTCCTTCGAGTGCTGCGCAAGGCCGCCCGATATAACTACGTGATTTCCGTAAACGCCGAGATTGTGCATATGATTTATCAGTACGGAGATTCTGTCCGCGCTTTTCTGTATTATCTCACGCGCCAGCGGGTCGCCCGAGTTCATAGCTTCAAATGCCAGGGGAGCAAACGAAGCTATATAGTCTTTACCTGCGCGGTAAATTTCATCGGTATGGTCGGGCGCCGCGCCGCCCAGCTTTATTTCCGCAAGGCGCACAAGCTCTGATTTTCGACTCAGTCCGTCAGCGTAGGAATACGCCGCGCAGATAACATCTCTGCCGATGTCGTATCCCGAGCCTGCGTTGTCAAAGAGATATCCCCATCCGCCCGCGCGCTTAAGACTCTCACCGTCCCAGCCGTAAACCACCGAGCCTGTGCCGATTATAGCGGCGATGCACCTTGAAGGGTCTCGCACCATGCCGATAACGTTCATAATATCGGAGTCGATGCTGAATTTGTACGCAGGATAATACCGCTTAAGTCCCGCGGTTATTATTTCCTTGTTATTGCCCATTCTCGTGCCCGAAACACCCATAAATATGCGCTTCGGTGTTTTGCCGTAGGCGAGGAGCTTATCGGTTCCTTCCTTTAAGATACTTATAGAGTTATCAAGGCCTGAGGAGTTTGGGTTTGACGACCCGAGGACTATCTTGCTGATTATTTCACCGCTTGGTCTGAAAAGAACAAACTCGGTTTTAGTACCACCGCCGTCAACAGCTATCAGATAATCTCCGTCGTCCCTTACGATATCATCGCCGAGAAACTCTCCGATGCTTACCGACAGCACACGGCATATTTCCTTGAGCTTAAAGACGTCGGGATATGACATACCTCTTTCCCATTTTGATATTGTCTGCGGAGCAATGAACAGTAAATCCGCAAATTCCTGTTGAGTAAGCCCTTTTGATACTCTGTAATTTTTTATTTTTAACCCAAGGTCCTTCGGTTCCATAAGAAACTCCTCTCAAATATTGAAAAGGCTAGTCGCGCAGTAGTATTATTCCTCAAAAAGCCGTTTTCATTTTTTTAGTTTTTGTCACCTTAATTATACACCAAATTTTAAGCCGAAATCAAACACCTAATTGTAGAGAAATCACAAAGCGCAACGGATAGGTTAGTTTAATTTATAAAATATATACAAAATATTTTATCATTGCCCAAAATGCACAAAAAAACTCGCGCACCAAGCCGACAGACCTGAAATTTGTTGTGCAAAATAAACAAACGCCGAAAACGGTCAAAAAATAACCGCCATCGGCGTTAAAAAAATATTTACAAATTCGAAAAAATATCGTGCTTAGGCAAGCATAATTTTGCGTGAAAAACACGGTGGATGCTTTTGCGAAAAAGAGAAAAACCGCTTAACTTTTCATAAAAAAGCTAAACGGTTTTTTTATAGTTAAATGCCTAAAAACGCAGTTTTTGTAAAATTAACTTTACATATTCGCTTGTTTTTGCAGTTTTATTTCCTTTAGTACTTCGCACATATCATCGTAAATCGAGCGTGCAGAGGCAACGTAAATGCTTGAGATAACCTTGTCTGCGCTTTCCAGCCCTTTGTTAAGCAATACCGACTTTTCCGTTATTTCAATCTTAAATCCCGCCTCCTTGGCAAACGCTTCAAGACTTGCCGCGTATTCCTCATCTATCCGTAGAGTAGAGTTTGAATTATGAAAAACGGTAAGCTCTCCGCCAGATGCCTCGGCATACACGTCAAAAAAGCTTTCCGCGCGGGTGGCTTTGATTAAAAGAACCAAAAAATAAACTATATATTCGGGTGAAACCTCTATCGTGTCCTCTTCGCCGCACTGTGAACCTATGCGTATAAGCCCCTTGAAATTCTCGCTTACAAAGCGAGATAGTGCCTCGGTAAGCTCGACGAGAGGCAGGTGCTTATTAGGCTTTGAGCCTGCAAGAGCCGGTGAGGGGATTTTCATTTGCTTCATTGCATTGAAATTTCGCTATGTGTTATTTCAAAATACTTTTCGGTCATGCGTATATTGCTTTTTGCTTCATTTTGCGCCGACTTGATTTCTTTTCCTATAACGTCATCGAGATACGAGCTTTCTATAACGGAATAGCAGCGCTCGAAATGCTCTTCGGATTTTGCAATGCGATAGATTATATAATACCCGTCGGCATCGCTGCCCGTGAGCTTTATAACCTCGCTCATCTCGCCGTCCGAAAGGCCGAATATCTGCTCTGTAAATTCGGAATACACAGGGCTTGTCAGCTCGTTTTTACCCATTACTATACCGGTGATTTTACCACCGCTTATAAGGTCGCTCTCGGTTGCCATGGTGTTCCTTATTATATAAGTCGCCATGTTCATTTCATCAGTATATCCTAAGAGGTTTCGCCTGTGCTCCTCAGCCTCAAGGAGCGTTGACGTTCCGTGCTGAATATACATTTGAAGAAATCTTACGGAAGCGTCGGACTCGTAATATTCCTTTACGTCGTTCTTTGTAAATTCGTACTCGCCCTCTCTTATTCCGACCTCGTTTACATTTCCTCTGTAATGCTTTGCAACAGCCTCCTCAGCAAGAGCGTATCTTATAAGAAGGTCTGCTGTGGAGTAGTTAAGATTTTGCTTTTTAAGAGATTCGAGATATTTATCGTACGTGCCGTGACCGAGCTGGTTTTCATCTCCCTCTACCGCGCCGATTATATACTGCTCAACCTCGTAATCAACCTTGTCGGAATAGGGGTCAAAGCCTATTTTTTCCGCAACGTAAAAGACAGAAAAAATCTCGCAAAGGCTGTCTGCGATGATGGCGTTTATGCGCTCTACGTACTCGGACGCACTCTCACCCGACCATACGCTGCTGTCTGCGCCGTCTACGTCGGCCTTGTTATTAAGAAACAGCGCGCGGTACAGCTCGTATCTTACGTCGTATTCCTTATCGGCTATCTTCACCGTCATAACGACTCTCGCCTCTTCCTCGGTGCTTTCAACCGGGGGATATTTGTTTTCAGCACATCCTACGACAGATAAAAGAACTGCCATGCATATAATGATTGATATAAATTTTTTCATACAGCATCCTTTAAGGTAATTAATATATAGTTAATTTTAGCATAGTTATGTTAATAAATCAAGTCAAAATGACTTTCCCGGTTAAAAAATAGTTAAAATTTCAATAAAACGGTTGCATTTAAGAGAAAATTGTGATATCATAAACGAAAAAAGTTTTTTAGAAAGAAGTGCAAAATGGAAGAACTCTATACCGTAAAGCTCTCAAAGGTTATAAACGAGTTTTCACTCGAAACGATTTATCTGAACGACCTGCCCGAGAATATTGAAATATCCTGCTCGCGTATTAACAGACCCGGACTTCAGATGGTCGGCTTTTACGACCACTACGAGCCTGTCCGCCTTCAGATAATTGGTAAGGTCGAGCATCTTTACCTTGAAACTCTCGATTCTGAAACGAGAAGAGCGAGGCTTGAGGACTTTTTCTGCTCAAGACCGATAGGCGTTATATACACGACCTCTCTGCCCATATCCGACGAGGTTGTGGAGCTTGCGGAAAAATACGGAGTTCCTCTTCTCAGAACGTCAAAGTCCTCATCGGACTTCATGGCGGCTCTTATAGCCTTCCTTAACGTTGAGCTTGGCCCGCGTATCACGCGCCACGGCGTACTCGTCGAGGTTTACGGCGAGGGTATCCTGCTTCTCGGCGATTCGGGAGTAGGTAAGAGCGAGACGGCAATAGAGCTTCTTAAGAGAGGACACAGACTTATAGCCGACGATGCCGTTGAGATAAAGCGCGTTTCCGCAACCACCCTCGTAGGCAGAGCGCCTGAGATAATCCGCCACTACGTAGAGCTTCGCGGAATAGGCATTGTTGACGTGCGCCGACTTTTCGGCATGGGTGCGGTTAAGGAAACGGAGAAGATTGATTTAGTTATAAATCTCGAGACCTGGCAGGACGGCAAGATGTATGATAGACTCGGGCTCGATGAGCAAAAGACGAATATTCTCGGCATAGACGTACCCAGTATAGTTTTGCCCGTTTGCCCCGGACGAAACCTGTCCGTAGTTATCGAGGTTGCCGCTATGAACAACCGTCAGAAGCGCATGGGCTACAACACAGCCGAGGAGTTTAATAAAAGACTTATGGAATCTATGGGCGCGGTATAATGTAATAAAACAAATAAAAAAGCAAGAACAGCATAAGAATTATCGAAAAATTTTCGAATTGTGATAGATTCATTCAAATTTGAAAATGCTTGTGGTATAATCAGATATATTAAAATTTATGGAGCTTATCTGTAAAGGAAAAAATATGAAAACTTTATTTCTTGACGTTGAAAAAATAAAGAATACCCACGGGCTTTCGGTCGCAAGAGCCGCAGAGGAGCTGCAGAGCCTTTATACCGACGGTATATATAAGTGGTACGCAAGCCTTTGGGATAAGGATATCGGCGGATTTTATTATTCCGAGTCGGCAAGAGATACCGACGGCTTTTTGCCCGATATAGAGAGCACGGCGCAGCTTCTCGGCTACGTAGAGGAGCTTGGAATTTGTGATACGCTTCTTGACCTTCCCGCAAAAATGAGAGCGAAGCTTGTCAGATTTATTCAGGGGCTTCAGGATAAGGACGACGGTTATTTCTATCATCCCCAGTGGGGCAAGGGCGTTAACGAATCTCGTAAGGCGAGAGATATGAGCAACGCGGTAAACACTCTGAAAAAGCTCGGAGCCTCACCCCTCTACCCAACGGCTCTTGAGAGGATAGAAGCAGCGACAAAGAGTAACAGTAAGAATGACGAGGGGTCTACCGTGCCGGAGTTCTTACGCTCGGCAGATGCGCTCACTGAATATCTTAAATCCTTTGGTATTAATGAAAATTCCTATTCGGCAGGACATAAGACCACCTCTATTTCTATGCAGATAAAGGCGGCGGGCCTTGCCGACGTGTGCGGTGAGTTCCTTGACTCGACCCAGTATGAAAACGGTCTGTGGGAGAAGGAGCTTACGTACAGAGCTGCTAACGGACTTATGAAGATAAGCTGCGCATACACCACACTTAAAAGACCCTTCCCGAATCTTCAACGCGCCTTTGAATCGGCTGTGGATATTGCGGTAGGCGATATTCCCGTCGGCGCGATAGTCGACGTTTTCAATCCCCCCTTCGTTCTCGTTAATCTGCTTGAAAATATGCAGCTTACCGGAGATACCGAGAATTATAATGCCGCAAAGGCGGCTCTTCGCGAGAGGGCGGAGGAGCTTTTACTTGCAACGAAGCGCAAGGTAGAGGTTTTCTTGAAGCCTAACGGCTCCTTCTCATATCTGCCAAACGCATCATCCTCCACATCGCAGGGCTGCAGAGCATCGCTCGGAGTTAATGAGGGTGACGTAAACGGAACCTCTCTCGGACTCGGCTCGCGAAAGAGGACTCTCCGCATCCTTGATATAGACCCGTCGGGCTGCTGTGACGAGAGGGACAGAGAAGTATTCTTTAACCTTCTCGGAGAAGTATAACGCTCTTAAAATAAAAAACAAACGCATAAGGCGGCTCAAAAAAAGAGCCGCCTTTGTCATAAATAACCGCCTTAACACATAAATTCAAATGAATATTTATGAAGGTGAGGCAGATTATGGAAAATAAATCAAATTTAGAATTTACAAGAAGAGAAAGACTGAGCGACGTGTATACCGACACGGGTACGGAGTATTCTTTGCCCGACTATCTCGGTGACGTAAGACGCATACTCTTTACCAAGGCTGACGTTCTTCCCTCGGGAAAGTTTGAGTCTGGAGAGAGCGTAGAGTTTTCGGGAATAGTAAATTACAGCGTTCTGTACGTTGATGCGGAGAACAAGATGAGTGAGGCAAGCTTTAGCTCCGATTATGATTTTGCCGTAAAGTGCGGAGGACGTAACGTCGTGGGCTGCAATGCAAAAACGGGTGTTTCGGGATTTTCGTTAAAGCTGATAGGACCGAGAAAAATCTCCGTAAAGGCGGCACTTACGTCCTCCGTAGAGCTTTCATGCACGCAGATGCTAGAGATTGATGGCGATGCATTTGATGGAGATGAAAACGTTGAAGTAAGACGCGCGGGCGCGCGGGTGAGAGCCGTAGGAATCTCGGAAAGCGCCGAGAGGGAATACGCGGAGCAGCTTTTGCATCTTGACGGTGCTGTGGCAGATGAGATAAGCGTTTGCTACACCGATTGCGAATGTAGAGTGGACAGCGCGGAGATGTCGGGCGCGGAGCTGCTTTTGGGCGGAGAAATAATTGCCCGCGCTCTTATAAACCGCGCTGACGACTCCGCATTTCTGGCGGAGAGCAAAATCCGTTTTGACGAGAGTGTTCCGGCAGGAAGTATAGACGATAGTATGATAATTCTGCCAAATGTAAATATAAGTTCTCAAAAATGCGCCATTTCTGCAGAAGAAAACGGTGTTTCTTTGGTTATGAACTTGATCGCGGAGTTTTCTGCAACCGGAATATCTAACAAAAACGTCGATGTCATTGCCGACTCGTATATAAAGACTAAGGAATGTGAAAATTCGTTTGAGCCGTTCCACTATTCAGAGCTTGTCGGCTTTACAAAGGATAGAATTGAGCATACCGACACCGTCGCTCGCGAGGAGCTTGACTTTGACGGAGTCAGAGAGGTGATATGCCTTGACACCGCGGTGAAGGTTGACGGCGTTGAGATTGAAGGCGATAACGCCCGCATCAGCGGACAGATAAAGTACAGCGGTATATTAAGCGGCGTTGATGAAAATGCGAAAATATTCTATCGCCCGTTCAAGCACACCTGCGATTTTGAGGAAAATGTAAATAGTGGTTGTCAAAACGAAGGAAATTTGAGAGCCGAGGCTATCGTTACCCCCGCTTTGTCAAAGGCTGCTATCGAGCCGTCATGCGTTCGCCTTTCCACACCTCTTACAGTCGTTTTGACCGTCAATGAGGAAAAGGAGATGCCCCGCCTTGTAAAATCCTCTGTCATACCCGACACCGAGGTTGCATCTGACGGTGTGAAGGTCGTGGTTTATTACCCTGACGGTAAGGAAACACTTTTTGATATTGCCAAGAAATATCATACCACCGTAGGCAGAATTGCGGCGGATAACGGACTGACGTCGAAGGTTTCTGCGGATTCACAACCCTGTGCTATTGGCGCAAAAAAGCTTTTGATTCTCAATTAATAAAAATAAGGACTGCCCGAGAAATCGGGCGGTCCTAAATGACATATTGGTGAGTTTTCGGGACTTGCTTTGCCTTCGCTTCATAAATTTGCTTCTTTGTTTCAATCTCTACTTGACAAAGATTGAAATGTGTGATATACTAGTTAAGTAAAAAGTGAGGGAGTAGTGAGCGCACGGCGCAGTAAGTCAACATCCTGACCTTATGGTCTGGCTTGCTTTAATTCACGAGACTCATGTACCGCGCGACCTTTGGCTGTACATGGGAGTTGTCAGTATAGCCTTTGGCTATACTTTTTTCTTTTGGAGGAGTTTATGGTTGACCCGTTGTTTTTATTCAACAGCCTGTTTATCGGCATAGGGCTTGCAATGGACGCGTTTTCGGTATCTCTTGCTGACGGACTTGGCGAGCCTTGTATGAAAAAGCGGAAAATGTGCGCTGTATCAGCCACCTTTGCCATTTTTCAGGCGGTTATGCCATTGATTGGTTGGTTCTTTGTGCATAGCGCGGTCGAGATTTTTTCCGAGTTTGAGAAATTTATTCCTTGGGTTGCCTTGGGACTGCTCGGATACATAGGCGGCAAAATGCTCTTTGAAGGAATAGGCGAGCTTCACGAAACCCACGACGAGTGCGAATGTAAGTCGCGCCTTGGGCTTACGACCCTGCTCGTGCAAGGTGTCGCTACCTCTATTGACGCTCTTTCCGTAGGATTTACGATAGCGTCCTACGATGCCCTTATGGCTCTGATTTGCGCTTTTATAATAGCTGTGGTTACGTTCTTTATCTGCTACGCGGGTATCGCTTTGGGTAAAAGGTTCGGCACAGCCATGAGGGGAAAATCCGCAATATTTGGCGGAGTTATTCTTATAGCCATGGGCATTGAGATATTTGTGACCTCAATTGTATGATGTATTATATAATATAAAGGAGAGAAAAAAATGTTTGATTTCATTCCCGATTACGTATTTCTGTTGGTTTTTGGCTTTATCCTGCTCATTAAGGGCGGCGATTGGTTTGTCGATTCGGCAAGCTCGATAGCTAAAAGGTTTCATCTTCCCGAGCTTCTGATAGGCGCTACGGTGGTTTCCATTGGCACGACGCTCCCTGAGGTTATGACCTCGGCTATGGGCGCTATGGCTGGTAGCGGCGCCGTTGCTTACGGTAATGCCATCGGCTCAATTATTTGCAACACCTCGTTGATTGCGGCGCTTACCATTGCGATAAAGCCTGCCAAGGCGGATAAAAAGTCGCTTGTGTTTCCGGTATGCTTCTTCTTCGGCGCTGCGGCGTTTTATGCAGCATGCGCTTACATCTTTAACAGATTTGAGCTTTGGATGGGCTTGGTTCTTCTACTTGGCTTTGTCGTTTATATGATTGTAAACGTTATCAATATGAAGAAAAATCCCGACGAGTCAGAGGGTGCATCTCTTGAGTGTGAGGTCGTAGAGGAAAAAGCCGAAGGCTCTCTTTTGAAGGACATCGTCGTTCTTATCGGCGCGGCTCTCGTTATCGCGGTAGGCGCTCACCTTCTTGTAGATAACGCTACCGAGCTTGCTCACAAGCTTAATATCCCCGAAACCATAATATCGCTTACCATTGTTGCTCTCGGTACAAGCCTTCCCGAGCTTGTAACAGCGATAACCGCGCTTACCAAGGGTCACGGCGCGCTTTCGCTCGGTAATATCATAGGAGCAAACATTTTCAATCTCGTGCTTGTATCCGGCACAGCAATCACCATAAACCCCTTCGACGTTCCCTCCGAGGCTACGTTCATGGGACACAATGCATCGCTCGTGTTTGATATCCCGATTGTCTTTGCGGTTATGGCTATTATGACCTTGCCCCCTCTCTTCCGCGGAAAGCTCTCAAGATGGCAGGGAATATCTCTTCTTGCAATTTACGCAGCGTACTGCGTGCTTCAGTTCGTAGTTCTTCCTAACTTTGCATAAATCAAATGGGCTGTCACATTTGGTAAGACCGAAAAAGACCGAAAAATATTAAAAACCGTCTCAAATATAGCGAAAACTGTGAATGAGACAGTTTAAGGTAGAAATCCTACGGATTTCTTTGATTTAATGGTCTTTTTCTACCGCCGTTTCCTTCCTCTCGACGTATGTATATACATAGCGTAGCGGCGCGAGGGTATTGAATGACAGTCCGGTGGACTGTCAGACCCCGAGCGTGACCGAGTCGCAACGAGAACTTCGGGGCGGAAAACGTCGCTTCTTCCTCAAATCTGACTATCCCCTTATCAAACCGAAAGAGGCTGTCTCAAATTTTGCATTTGAGACAGCCTCTTTTAATATTATTAAAGCGACCCGGGAAAATTTCCGAGTCGCTTTTTGTGCCTTTCGGCAGCATGTGTGAAAATTAGTCTCCGTCTGTGATAACGTCGTAGTTGAAGGGATAATCGTTATCAACAACGTTATTCTCCATGGGATAGAGATGCTGGAGATTTCTGAAGTGGAGAATATCACGGCGCCACAAATATGCTGTGTTAGGCTCAACGAAGAAGTCCTGTCTTGCTTTTCCGTAGAGGACGATAAGTCTGTTACGAAGCAGACCGCCGCGGATTTCTACACCGGTAATCTCTTTAAGCTGGATAAGAATGTTTCTGTAATTGTTCTTATAGTTGCTGTCGTAGAACTCAAGAGTTGCATGAGTGAGGTACAAGCGTCCGAATCTCGGGTCGGGAATCCAGGGGAAGTCTCTGAGCTCCATTTCGCTGTTGGTATGAACAAGGAACGTACGTCCCTCGCATACAATAGCTCCTCTTGCGCCGCCTCTCTCGTGGAGAATACGCGCGCGGAGTCTTGCGAAGTTTCTGAACGACTTACGCTCAATAAGAATTTCAGCAAGCCAGGTGAAGAAGCCGATAAAGATAGCAACGACGATTCCTATAATCAGACCGACGATGATGGTCAAGGGGTTAAACTGAACGGTGAGGGTTACGGGGAATCTTGCCTCGCGGTTTTCGTCAAAGACGATAATCTCCGCATCGTAAGTACCGAGGCGGTCAACACCGTCTAAAACTTCGCCGTTGAAGCTGTAAGCAACCTCAGCGCCGGAGGGCAGCTCGCCGAAGAAGGTAGGAACGTGAAGCTTTCCGTCCTTTGCAACCTTCTGCTCAGCTACGTACTGAATTTCAACTCCGTTGTAGTACGCCTTGTCGATTTTAATAATTCCGTTTACAAACGCTCTCTCGTAGTTGTCACCGTAGAACCAAATCTTAACCTCATGCTCGCCCGCATTCTTTGCAACGGCCTCGGAGAAGTCAATCTTAACTCCGGTGGGGAGCTTATCAAGTCCTACGATATGCTTCTGCGCGAAGGTGTAATTGGAGCCCTTATATTCAACGTCCTCAATGGGTGTTACGGTGATGTCGGTGGTATCGATACGAGCCTTTTTAATAGTAAACTTTATGGGATCGGGCTGATTATTGAGAACGTAGTTATCGCTATGTATGGTAAAGTGTGCGCTGATTTCGTAGTCACCCGCATTGATAAACTCCTGCGTAGCCTTGCCGTCCTTCATATAAGAGAAGGAAACCGTTACGTAGTTCCAAGGGTTGAGCGCGTCGGAGCTTGAGTTATAGTGCTTAACGAAAAATGCGCTCTCGTTTCCGACGAAGTTTGTCTTGTTATATACCACAGAGGTATCAACGAAGTCAAAGTACTTGTCAATGGGGCAGGGAGTAATGGTGAGGGTTGCCTCAAAAGATCTGGGGTTGTAGTTTGCGCTGTTTATCGTAACCGCTATGGTGTATTTGCCTACGTCTACAGCGTCTATTTTGGTGTACTCGATGATCTCGGGGTTGTTCTTTATTTCCTCAACGAGATCTGCGGGAACGTCAATCGAGATCTTCTCGGGGATGAGCTGCATAACGGAGGTCTGGCTCTTTCCGTTATACACTACTTCTTTGTCGGGGAAGGCGAGCTTTGAGATATGCTCGGTAAAATCTATCTTCTTGATAGTGAAGGGAGTTTCGTAGGTGTAGGTCTCGTAGTTGTCCTTAATTTTGTCGTCAACGTCATCTACGACGATTCTAACGGTGTAAAGACCTGCATTCTTTGCATATCCGTTAAGCGCGCCGTTAACGTAAACCTTAGCGGTACAGCCGTCGGGGATAGCTGTTTCGTCGGCAGAGAAACGAACCTTCTCGCCGTTGTAATCAACGGTATTCTTACCGCCGGGGATAACTATACCGATAGAGTCTGCCTTGATTGTCGCCTTGTTTATCTTAAGCTGGCAACGCACGGTCTTGGTTTCGATATTGTCACCCGAAAGAGTTATGATAACGGTGTACTCGCCCGCATCGACGGGGCCCTCGGTCTTGGGGTCGCTGACGGTGATTACGTTGTTTGGCGTTTTATTGTTATAGTAGCTGTGGCTGATGGTGTATACAAGGCCGTGGTCGTATCCAACCTTACCCTCGATCATTTGGGGCTTGCCGTTGTACTCAACCTCCTTGCTGGCAGCTATAATATCAATGTTATAAAGAGTGTTCGCCGCAAGAGACAGCTCGATATCCTCGGGCAGCATAGCCTCGGCGGTATCTGCCGCGGGAGTAACGTCTCTGACGGGAGTGAGCGCGGAGAAGATATAATCTCTGAATCCGAAAATGAGACCTCCTATCGCGCCGATTATCGCGCATATTATGATAGAGGTAGCCATTATTCCTCTCATCTTTGCAGTATGGTTCTTGTCCGGATAGAACGGAATACTCTGCATATTTCTGCTCTCGTAGGAGACCGTGGTTTGTGCAAACCTATCCTGCTGAGCAATAGACGAAGAGGTAAAGTTTACGTTTGGCATATTGAAAAACCTTCCTTAAAAGAATAGTTAAATTTACAGTATTAGACAATATATCACGATAATTATAACACAACAAAAACGGTTTGTCAATACGTCGGGTATTATTTTTATATATTATTTTTACCGTAGCGAAACTATATTCCCAAAAAAAGATTTGATAAGGGATATTGCGGAAAATACTATTGACATACAAAAAAAAATGTGCTAATATATTTTAAGGATTATAATAATCAATACTAACATTTGTGAGGAAGTCTATGTTTGCAATTAAAAACGGAAAAATTATTCTTGAGGATGAAATTGTACTCGGTAAGGCGCTTCTTTTCACCGATAAGATAGAGGGTATCGTTGATGAGAGCGATATTCCCGTCGGTGCAGAGATAATTGATGCAAAGGGCGGATACGTTTCCCCCGGATTTATCGACCTTCATATTCACGGCTATCTTACCAAGGACGTGTGTGACGCAAGCGAAGAGAGCATGAGGACGATTTCCAAAGGCATTCTCGCAAACGGTGTAACGGGATATCTTCCCACGACGATGACCGTTGATATGGAGGTTATCAAGGGAGCTATCGACACCTGCCGCGCGCTTATGAATGAAGAGGACTTTGACGGCTCGACGATTCTCGGCGTTCACGCAGAGGGACCCTTCATCTCCGAGGCTAAAAAGGGCGCCCAGGATGCAAAATACATACTTAAGCCCGATGCGGAATTTGTTAAGGCGAATGCCGACGTAATAAAAATTATTACTCTCGCGCCCGAGGAGGACGACGCTGATTTCTCCGCTATACGCGAGATAACCGAAAAAACCGACGTTGTCGTATCTATGGGTCATACCTCTGCCGATTACGACACCGCGGCAGCCTCCACCAAGGCGGGCGTAAGGCACGCAACCCACCTCTTTAACGCTATGACTCCCATGACTCACAGAGCGCCCGGTGTCGTCGGCGCTGCTCTCAATACCGACGTAAGCTGCGAGCTTATCGTTGACACCTATCACGTAAATCCCGCGCTATTCAATATGGTATATAAGGTAAAGGGAAGAAAGCTTTGCTTCATCACCGACTGTCTGCCCGCGGGCGGACTTCCCGAGGGAGAATACACTCTCGGCGGTGCGAAGATAATTTATAAGGACAATATCTGTAAGCTTGTTGACGGAACTATCGCCGGAAGCGTGCTTCATCTCAACAAGGGCGTATGGAACGTTTATAAAAATTCATCTATTCCGCTTCACGAGTGCGTAAACTGCGCTTCTCTTAACCCTGCGACAACGATTGGTCTGGCGGATAGAAAGGGCTCGCTCAAGGTGGGCAAGGATGCTGACATTGTTATTCTCGACGAAGAATTTAATGTAGAAAAAACTATTATCGGAGGAAAAATCAAATATGAATCTTAAGGTTAAAGCAAAGCTTGATCCCGGATTTGCGCCCATGGCGCTCGTGTGTAAGGAAATGCGCGAGGGTGCTGCGGCTGACGGACAGGATATTGTAATAGGCGCTGAGAGAAACAAGGGCTACACCACCGTCTATAAGACCAGAATTTATAAGGACGGCACGGGACACGACGAGGAGAACTGCAAGTTCATCGACAGGATTGCAAAGACTCTTCTTTGGGTTTCCGGCGGTTACAAGCTTATTATCGCGGGCAGCCCCGTTGTCGGCGAGTATATTAAAAATACCTTCTGCTATGGCGGAACGAGAGATTTCGACGTTCGCTTTATGGAGAGAGTTTATGAGGAAAAGTTTGAAGTAATTCTTACCGACCTCGCTAACGCTCCCGTTGATAAGTCCTCCGCATCTCCCGTAGGCAGACACCTCGACGGCTGCCGTATCGGCTTTGATGCAGGCGGATCTGACAGAAAGGTTTCCGCGGTTGTTGACGGTGAGACCGTTTATTCCGAGGAGGTTGTTTGGTTCCCCAAGATAAACTCCGACCCCGATTATCACTACCAGGGTATTCTTGAGGCGATGAAGACCGCGGCATCTCATATGCCCAGAGTCGATGCTATCGGTGTATCGAGCGCGGGTGTTTACGTTGATAACAAGATAATGGTAGCTTCCCTCTTCCTCAAGGTTTCCGACGAGGACTTTGAGAAGAAGGTTAAGAATATGTATATAGACGTTGCGCGCGAGATTGGTGAGAATATTCCCATCGAGGTTGCAAACGACGGTGACGTAACTGCTCTTGCAGGCGCTATGAGCCTTAACGATAACGGTATTCTCGGTATCGCTATGGGTACGAGTGAGGCTGCCGGCTACGTTGATATGGACGGAAATATCACCGGCTGGCTTAACGAGCTTGCCTTCGCTCCCGTTGACTTTAACGAGAACGCAATGGTTGACGAGTGGTCCGGCGACTGGGGCTGCGGTGTTAAGTACTTCTCCCAGGACGGCGTTATCAAGCTTGCACCCTACGCGGGCATCGAGCTTGACGAGAGTCTTTCTCCTGCCGAAAAGCTTAAGGTTGTTCAGAATCTTATGAAGGAAGGCGACGAGAGAGCCGCTGATATCTATGACACTATCGGTGCGTACTTCGGTTATACTATCGCTTACTACTGCGAGTTCTACGATATTAAGCAGGTTCTCATCATGGGCAGAGTTACCTCCGGCAAGGGCGGTGAGATACTTCTCGAGAGAGCAAAAGAGGTTCTCGACACCGAGTTCCCCGAGATTGCAAAGAAGGTAAAACTCAATATTCCTGATGAAAAAGCAAGACGCGTTGGACAGTCTGTTGCGGCTGCAAGCCTTCCGAAAGTAAACTAACATTTACATAATATGCAAAAAATGCGATTTTGAGAGTAAAGTGAACCCGAAGGTTTAGACAAAAATTAAATATTAGATTGTTTGCGAATGAGCTCGGTATTGCACTGGGCTCATTCCTTTTAATTTGAGAGAGATTCTCTCGTTGTAATAATGTATGTATTCTTCCGGCTTTTCAATGAATCCCCAAGGGGATTCAAATTTTTCGCCGTAATACATCTCAACTTTAAGCCTACCGAAGAAGTTTTCCGTTATGCCTTTATCCAAACAGTTTCCTTTTCGGGACATGCTTTGAGTAATGCTGTGTTCAGCAAAAAATCTTTGGTATTCGGCATGTTGGTATTGTCAACCTTGATCAGAATGAAACAGCGGTCGAGCATCAGAAGGCAGCTTCTCAAACAAGCTGTCTAACATTTCACGTATTTGCCATTTTTGCTCTGCTTACCGCGTAAATTTAGAGTTTTCATTGGTTTTTGTAATATTGTAACCTTAAGTTGTCAAAATCAAGAGTTTCTTCAGAACCAAGAACGTTAGCGATCCATAGCCTTCCCCAAGATAGGGGAAGGGGGACCGCCTTGGCGGTGGATGAGGATGATTTTCCAAGCAAAAAGCCCGATCGTATTGACCGGGCTTTACTGTTATTTGTTTCAAGATTAAAGAGTTCCCTTTGAGCCAAGAACGTTAACGATCCATAGCCTTCCCCAAGATAGGGGAAGGGGGACCGCCTTGGCGGTGGATGAGGATGATTCTCCAAGCAAAAAGCCCGATCGTA
>JAZOAA010000130.1:0-8778 GCA_045595265.1 Eubacteriales bacterium | reverse complement strand
AAAAAGGGTACAAAACCCCCTATAAAATAGCGAGTTTTCTTTTCGTACTTCAATATTAAGTTTTGTTTGGCAATCTTATTTTATCATAATAGAAGGGAAAAGTAAAGGGGTTTTTGAAAAATAAAAAAGCTCAAGGGGTTAACCCTCGAGCTTCACCTCGTGACCGTCACAATGTCCGTCAAACATTCCGGTCATATCTCTGAAATACTCGCCGTTTTCATGCTTCTTAAAGCCTGCCGCGCGCATAAGTCTTTCTTCACCGGCGTCCTCTGCGGCGTAGCAGGTATGCGCTCCGCATGAGTCGATGAAGTTCATCGTCTGCCTCGCCAGGATAAACATAGCCTCAAAGTCGGAAAGACCGTTTGCTTCCTTTATATCATATATGTAGCCGTCTTTGCCGATGTCGAACTGTGCCATTCCCATAAGGTGACCGTCGTCTATATCAATCATCTGATAGGCAAAGGCATCAGGGCGAAACTCTGCACCGCAAAGCTCACAAATCTCTTTCTGCCTCGATTTATCCTGCGTAGGTGTGATCTTAAACATTTTTTGCCTCTTTCGTTGCTTTGTATAGATAGTCTACCTCGCTCTGCTCGAGATAGCGCCATTTTCCAACGGGAAGCCCGTCAAGCTTCAGATTTCCTATGGAAACGCGCGAGAGTCTTTTTACAGTAAGACCTGCCGCCTCGCACATTTTTCTTATCTGTCTGTTTCTGCCCTCAAAGAGAGTCATCTTCATAACAGTGCCGCTCTCGTCCTCCGACATAATATTTACCTCTACCGGCTTGATTTTATAGCCGTCTATCTCGAGGGCGGAGGTGAGGATTTCGTATTGCTCGTCAGAAACAGCACCGCCAACCTTAACTCTATATAGCTTTGGTATAGTGTGACTCGGGTGAGTGAGGCGGTTTTTTAGTTCTCCGTCGTCTGTTAAGAGCAACATTCCCTCCGAAATCATATCAAGACGTCCGACAGGGTAGACCCTTGCCGAAACACCGTCAAGCAGGTCGATTACGCATTTTCTGCCTCTGTCATCAGCTGTTGACGACAGATAACCGCGAGGCTTATTCATCATTATATAAGTATACTCGCGCTTCTCATATTTGATTTTTTTGCCCTTGTATGTAATGTGATCGGCGCGGGGGTCAACCTTTATGCCAATGGTGGCAAGGTGTCCGTTTACGGCAAAGCTGCCGCGCTCGATCTCCTCCTCTGCGGCCCTTCTTGACATAAGGCCTGAATCTGCTATAAATTTTTGAAGTCTTATCTTTTCCATACAGAAGATTAATTTCCTTTATTTATTTTGAATTTATCGAATAGCTTTTCAAAAAAGCTCCTTGTATCCTTTTTTATAACCTCTTGCTCTGCGACAAGCTTTACAGAGGATACGGGCTCTCCGTCAACTGTAAATATCACCTCGCCGAGTATATCACCTTGCTTTATCGGCGCTACGGCAAATCTTGCGAGCTTTATATAGCTCTCTACCTCATGCTCGCCTTTTTCAACTATTATGCTGGCATCTTGCTCATTTTTAACCCTTACCGTCTGTGCCTCTCCGTCGAGAACGCTTACGTCGTAGGCGTATTCCTCTCTGTCAGCAAGGCTTATTTTTTCAAGACTTTCGTACCCAAGCTCAAAAAGCGCGCTGTGGTCTCTCCAGTCGTCGGGCGCGTTAAGCGTAACTGTAACAAAGGTAAGACCGTCCCTTTCGACAGCGCCTACAAGACACCTGCCGCTTTTTTTAGTAAATCCGGTTTTAACACCTATCGCACCGTCGCACAGCTTTAATAGCTTGTTGTGGTTGACGTATGTGCGTGTGTGCTCATCTGAAGAAAAGCTCTTTTTATAAGTGCCGATTATTTCTTTTAAGGTATCGTTTTTAAGAGCGTTTGCGGCAATAATTGCGAGGTCGTGAGCGGTTGTGTAATGCTCCTTATCATCAAGGCCGTGCGGATTCGTAAAATGCGTGTCCGAAAGTCCGAGCTGACTAGCTTTTTCATTCATCAGATCGGCAAATTCTTCAATTCCGCCGCTGATATGATACGCTATCGCAACCGCAGCATCGTTTGCGCTTCGGAGCATGAGCGCGTAAAGCAGCTCCTCCATCGTGAGAATTTCTCCGCTTACAAGATAAGCGGAGCTTCCTTCCACACCCGCCGCTTCGTCTGCTATTACCACCGATTCATCAAGCTCGGAGTTTTCAATAGCCACGATAGCGGTCATTATTTTCGTAGTGCTTGCCATAGGCATGCGCTTGTTGATATTTTTTGAATATAAAAACTGTTTTGTTTCAGGCTCGTAGAGTGCCGCGGCATGCGCGCTTGTTGACGGTGTTTCCGACTCAGCCGATACTGAAAAGCGCAGCAGAGTAAAAAGTGCGACAGATACAGCGAAAAAACAGAAAATATTTTTGTTTTTCATAAATTTATTCCTCTTTATTATTTATCATTTCTGATTTTAGAGGAATATATTCCGGTAAATTATGACAGCGCACCCTTTATCTTCTCAATGATTTCGGGTGAGCGCTCGATAAGAGTGCTTATTCTGTCAACGTCGCTTGAAGCGGTATTTATGTGTATGAGGTTAATTTCCGCATTTTTTCCCACGGTTAAAAACGCTATGGGTGTAATTGACAGTCCCGTTCCTCCGCCTCCGCCGAAATTCTGTGGAGAAGAGAGCTTTGTCTGTCCGTAATCTACACCGCCCGTGGCAATTCCCATCGATACCTTCGATACGGGTATAACGGTAACACCGGAAGGCGTGTTTATCGCACCTCCGATAACGGTATCCATATCAGTAAAGCTTCTGACCCCTTCCATAGACGCTTTAATAATATCGCTCATTTTATTCTCTGACATAAACAGACCTCTTCCTTATTTTAGTTTTCACCGCGTCGTATCTCACAGAGGCAAAAAACATAATAAGATAAATCAAAGGAACTTTAACCGTTATATCAAATGATAGCACGTCCGACGTGTCATAGAATGGAAAGGTTTCTCGCTTCAGCGTTACACCGCGTGTGTTCTGAAGGAGCAGAGCGATAATAGCGTACATTATCGGCGGGGTTATGAAGCTTGGTCCAACTTCGTTTCGGTTTAGTGTAAGTGAAGGAGGAAGCGAGAGCGAATCTACCGTGACGTAGGACCTTGAGAGTAGCTTTTTTATTCTTTGAATGAGTAAAAGATAAAATTGCCTCGGCTTTCGCTCCGCCCTTGATTTTTTTGATAAGCTTAGTCTTTTTTCCTTTTTCTTAAACGTTACCGAGAGATAGACAAAGTGTATCTCCAGGGTAAATGCGTCTATTCTTTTCAGCTTGATTAAGACGTTCTGCAGAATGGAAAATACAAAGGCTGTCGTAAGTGATAGCGTAATATAAATTCCCGCCACAGCATCTCCTCGGTAAAATTATCAGTCGGCTATTATATCGTCCTCGGCGGTCGGGTCGCTGTCAATAAGCGCGCGTGCGTCATTTACCACGTCGGCTATATCGTTTATAGCATCAAGCCTCTCTGCATCGGGTGCCGTCTTTTGTATAGAGCTACCCTCGGCGAACTGGATTTCTTCCTGAATACACTCGCCCTGCGAATCTCCCTTTTTGGCTTTCGCGAACATTTCCTGTATCTCCTCCGGAGTCCTCGGGAGTGCCGAAATATCCTTTATACCAAACGAGCGTAAAAAGTCGGAGGTCGTGCCGTAGAGCATAGGACGGCCGGGTGCATCAAGACGTCCCTTGGACTCTATAAGACCGCGGTCTATAAGATTATTCATGGCATACGATGAATCCGCGCGGCGCAACGTATCTACGAATGCGCGCGTTACGGGCTGGTTATACGCTACTATCGCAAGAGCCTCCATCGAAGAGGTTGAAAGCGTTCCGCTTTTCTTTATTCCCAAGGTTTCTCTTATCTCGTGAAGATAGTATTGCTTTGTGCAAAGCTGGCAGGAGTCATCGTATGTAAGAAGTATTACACCACGAGGGATTTGCGGGTTGTTATACTTTATGGAATAGTCAATGACCTTTTCCTTTATTTTCATAGGAGTTGTCTCAAACACTCTGGCGAGAGCAGCGTAGGTAATAGGGTGTCCGGCAGCGAAAAGTATAGCCTCGAGCGCTTCTTCAAAAATAACTACGCGCTCGGGTTCGTTTTCTTCACCGGGGTTATTATTATTAACAATCTCTGTTTCTTTTATTTCTTCTGTCATATTTACTTATTCTCGCTTTCGTTTTCATCGTCCGTCTTTGGCTGAGCGTCGAATTCGCTTTCGCTATCCTCGCCCGGAACGTAGTTTTCGTTCAGGGCGAACATCATTTCAAGCCCGGTTTCGTTATATTCAACAACGTCCTCAACTACGGTTATGTTAGTTATCTGTATGCGCCCGAGCTTTATCAATTCGAGAATACCCATAAATCTCGCTACAAGCTCGGCTCTTGAGTCCGAGTCTTTAAGTAAGAAGAAGAGGGACGCCTCGCCTTGCTCCTCAAGAAGCAGGCATATCTCCTCTATCTTTTCCTCTACGGACACAACCTTATGCTTTATTAAGGGGTTAACAAGCTCCGAGGGTGTTCTTGCACTTTCCGCAACCTTCATTCTCTTCATAACCGCGCCAAGAGCCTTGACAAGCAGGGCGGTATCGAGATTTAGCGGCAGTCCCTTTTCGGGCGGAATATCATCAGTACCTTTTACGTACCTGCCGGAAAACTCGTCGTAAACAGGTCGCAGCTCCTTCGCGGCAAGCTTCGCCTGCTGATAAAGCAAAAGCGCATCCTGTATTTCACGTCTGGGGTCGTTTTCCGTGCCTTCCTCGTGAGGAAGAAGCATACGGCTTTTTATCAGCATGAGTTCGCTGGCCATAACGATAAACTCGCTGGCAATGTCGGGATCCATTTTCTGCGCCTCGTTTATATATTCAACGTACTGGTCGCAAATCATAGCAATCGGTATATCCGTAATGCTTACTTTGTTCTTACTTATAAGTGTCAGTAATAGGTCTAAAGGCCCTTCAAACTGATCAAGTCTGTAAGTGAGCTGTTCTATCATAAAGGGAAAATCCTTTCAATCGGTGAAGCGGTTGATTAAAACTGAAAAACGGGTATCAGCTGCCAAAAATCAAGCATAAGCGTAGAGACCCAAGAAATTGCAATCGAAAGCATATCCGAGAGCGAGAATACACCCACGGCATTATAAAGTATTGAGCTTGAGTAAATAAACGGCAGACTTCTAAGCGCCGCGGCAACGTAATCGCCGAGAAGAAGCCATGCAAGAACGCCGTAATAGATATATTTTTCGTACTTCATGATTCCGAAATAAATTTTCGGGGGGAATATTACGTTAAGAAGTCTGGAGCCGTCAAACGGAGGAATAGGCAACAGATTGAATATGCCGAGTCCTATGTTTACAGATCGGAAAATTCCGAGGAATAATAAGGCGTTCTCAACTAAAGAAAAGTGAAAGCTGTCAGGCTCGATATCCGAATTTACAAAGAGAAGAAGTGCAAAAAGATAGATACCCGTGGAGAAAAACGCGAGCAAAAGATTGATTGTCGGTCCGGCAAATGCGGTTAATGCAAAATCCCTTTTAGGATTTTTGAAATTTCTTGCATTGATGGGAACCGGCTTTGCCCAGCCGACGTGGAATAATAACATACATATAGCACCCACGGGGTCGATGTGCTTTATTGGGTTTAGCGATAAGCGTCCGAGGTTTTTTGCGGTGCTGTCACCAAGCTTATATGCCGCGTATCCATGAGCGTACTCGTGTACGGACAGCGATATAAGAACAGCCATCGCGGTTAGTATCAATAATCTGAAATCTATCATTTTCTTCTTTCCTTAAATATACTTTACCGTTTGATAAAGTTTTATGCGTTTAGCCGACAGATGCAAAAATTTTATCCCAAACCTCGCACTTGCCATCGCGAGTGACAGAGGAGAAGGGGATAGGTACGATTCCCGTGCCCTTGAAATAATTTTCTTCAAGAGAGGCGAGTGCTTCTGCAAGTGCCGATTTTGAAAGCTTGTCGGTCTTTGTAGCCACAACTACAAAATTAATTCCGCGGTCTATCATCATGTTGATCATCATAATGTCGTCATCGGTAGGACCCGTTCTGATATCTATAAGCTGAACCACAAGCTTCAGAGCATCGGATGATGGATTTTTTACAAAATAATCCTCCGTAAGAGAGCTCCACGAGCGCTTTGAGTCCTGCGACCTTTTAGCATATCCGTAACCGGGCAGGTCAACAAGATAAATTTTTTTATCCACGTCATAAAAATTTATCGTTATAGTTTTTCCTGGAGCGGAAGACACCCTTGCCAGCGATTTTCTGCCAAGCAGGGTGTTTATCAGCGAGCTTTTACCCACGTTT
This sequence comes from Eubacteriales bacterium, assembly GCA_045595265.1. GTDB lineage: Bacteria > Bacillota > Clostridia > Oscillospirales > CAG-272 > UBA1740. The sequence continues at coordinate 2,412 of JAZOAA010000130.1, read as the reverse complement.
GATCTGCCCGAGAGGGCAATCTGCGGTCTTGGGTCGCGGGGGAATTGCTTTTGATTTCCTACGGTTAGGGCAAGATTTACATTGTTGACGTTTATCTTCATAAATAATTTCCTTAATTGACTTAAGCTTGAGAAAGTGCTGCCGCGAGGACGTCTGAGGCACTCTTACATGGTATGAAGTTAAGATGGCTCTTTGCCTCGGTATCAATGTCGTCAAGGTCTCTTATGTTCTCTTCGGGAATAAGAACGGTTGAAATACCTGCTCTGTATGCCGCAAGCGTTTTTTCTTTAAGACCGCCGATAGGTAATACCTTTCCGCGTAGGGTAATCTCTCCCGTCATTGCAACGTCACGTCTTGCGGGGATATTACCGAGAGCGCTGACGATTGCAGTCACCATAGTAACACCTGCGGAGGGACCGTCCTTCGGGATAGCTCCTTCGGGAAAATGGATATGTATATCCTTTTCCTTGTAAAAGTCCTTGTCGATATTGTATTTATCTGTAATGGTACGGACGTATGAGTGCGCGATTTTAGCTGACTCTTTCATAACGTCGCCGAGAGAGCCGGTAAGCTCTATCTTACCGCTTCCGGGCATTACGGCAACCTCAACCTTCAGCATATCACCGCCCGATTGAGTATAGGCAAGTCCGTTTACAACTCCAATCGGGTCAGACTCGTCAAGTCTGTCGGGAAGCACTTTGATTTTTCCAAGATAATCAGAGATGTTTTTTTCGGTAATCTTTACCGATTTTGCCTCTCCCTCGGCAATTTTCTTCGCGCTTTTTCTAATAAGCGAAGCGATTTCGCGTTCAAGACTTCTGACACCCGCCTCGCGTGTGTAGCCCTTTATAAGTGCCATGATGCCTCCGTCGGTTATCTTGAACATTCTGCCGTTTATGCCGTTGCGCTTCATCTGCTTCGGCACGAGGTGGTTTTTAGCAATGCTGAGTTTTTCTGCATCGGTATACGTTGACAACTCAATTATTTCCATTCTGTCAAGAAGAGGCGCGGGAATACCGTCGTAGCTGTTTGCAGTTGCGATAAAGATCGTGTCGGATAGGTCAATCGGAATTTCCATAAAGTTATCCCTAAACGCCTTGTTTTGCTCGGGGTCAAGAACCTCAAGCAGAGCAGAGGTGGGATCACCTCTGAAGTTTGATGCCATCTTGTCTATTTCATCAAGCACAATGACCGGGTTTTCGGCATGAGCGTTAATGATAGCTGTAACGATACGGCCGGGCATAGCTCCAACATACGTCTTTCTGTGACCGCGGATTTCCGCCTCGTCATGCATACCGCCAAGCGACACTCTTGCATACTTGCGTCCGAGCGCTCTTGCAACAGATGCCGCAACAGATGTCTTGCCGACACCGGGAGGACCTACAAGGCAGAGTATCTGGTTCTTTATATCGGGTGAGAACTGCTTGACAGCTACAAACTCGAGTATTCTTTCCTTAACCTTGGTAAGTCCGTCGTGGTCTGCATCAAGCACCTTTCTCGCGCTCTCTACCGTGACTGTATCGTTTGACTTTATACCGAAGGGGTAGTCAAGGCAGGTGTCAAGATAAGCTCTGATAACAGAGCCCTCTGCCGCACCGTACGGTGTTTTAGCAAGCTTTGAAAGCTCCTTGTAGAGTTTTTCCTTTATATCCTCTGGGATTCTCGACTTGGTTATCTTCTCGTCGTATTCCTTTATTTCGTCGTCCTCGTCGTATTCGCCAAGCTCGGATTGTATAGCCTTTATCTGCTCGCGGAGGAAATAATCCTTTTGGTTTTTGTCAATCTTGTCGCGAACCTGCTTTTGAATATCGTGCTCACATTCAAGAAGCATTTTTTCTTCTTCAAGAGCGATAAGAAGCTTCTCAAGCCTTGTTTTAGGAGTCAGAGCCTCGAGAACGGATTGCTTGTTTTTGTAATCAATAACCGCTGAAGAAGCAACGAAATCGGCGAAATATCCCGGAGCGGTGATGGCTTCTGCCGCCATTCTCAGCTCGTCGTCAAAGGTGGGGTGCAGATTTTTTATTCCCGCAAGAATACGCTTTACCTCATTGATAAGCGCATCGCACTGTGTCGATGGGCGGAAGCTTTCTCTCTCTTTCTTGATAGTCGCGTCCGCAACCATGAAGCCCGACTCTACGTGAACCGAGTTTATTTTCGCTCTTGAGAGTCCTTCGAAGACTACTGAAAGGTTGCCCTGCGGATTTTTAACAACGTGCTTTATTTCCGCTACAACGCCGACTTTATAAAGATCCTCTGCTTTTGGGTCTTCTGTCAAAAGCTCCTTTTGCGTAACGAGAAGAACCCTTGCATCATGAACGGTGGCAGCAGCGGTGAAGGCTTTTAGCGAGATCGTTCTTACTATCTCAATGCTTAACTGCACACCCGGAAATCCAACCACACCGCGAAGGGGTA
>JAZOAA010000129.1:0-2315 GCA_045595265.1 Eubacteriales bacterium | reverse complement strand
AGAATAAAGCCGCGGTTGAAAACCCTGTTATCGGCATGATCTATACCGATTCTATATTCACCCCGGTCCTTAAAGCTAATTTCACCGTGTCTAACACTCGTGTCGGCAACATTACCGACTTTGATAAGCTTGAGCTTGATGTTACCACTAACGGTACCATCGATGCTAAGGAAGCAGTATCTCTCGCATCGAAGATACTTAACGAACACCTCAACCTCTTCATTGAGCTTTCCGACGAGGCTAAGAATACCGAAATTCTTGTCGACCGTCCCGAAACCAAGAAGGAAAAGGTTCTTGAAATGACTATCGAAGAGCTCGATATGTCGGTAAGAAGCTTTAACTGCCTTAAGAGAGCAGGTATTGATACCGTTGAAGACCTTACAAACAGAACCGAGGAAGATATGATCAAGGTCAGAAACCTCGGCAAAAAATCGCTTGAAGAAGTTATCCAGAAGCTTCAGTCTCTCGGCTTGTCGCTTCGTAAGTCGGATGACTAATTCAGCCGCTTAATAAAATAAGGAGGCAAAGGAAATGCCCGGAACAAGAAAATTAGGCAGACCTACTGCGCATAGAATGGCTATGCTCAGAGGTATGGTTACCTTCCTTCTCGAAAAGGGAAGAATCGAAACTACCGTAACCCGTGCTGCCGAAGTCAGCGCACTTGCTGATAAAATGATCACTCTCGGCAAGAAGAACACCCTTGTCGCTAAAAGACAGGCTATCGCCTTCCTCAAGAAGGAAAGCGTGGTTTATAAACTCTTCACGAAGATCGCTCCTCTCTACGACGAAAGAAACGGTGGTTATACCCGTGTTCTTAAAATCGGTCCCAGAAGAGGCGACGGTGCAGAAATGGCAATCATCGAACTCGTTGGTGCTGAATCTCTCTACACTGTAAAGGAAGAGAAGAAGGAAGAGCCCAAGGCAGAAGAAAAGAAGCCTGCTAAGAAGGCTACCAAGAAAGCAGCTCCCAAGGCAGAAGCTAAGGAAGAAGCAGCAGCTGAATAAGCTAAACATTAAAAGACAGATTCGTGAGAATCTGTCTTTTTTGTTGTGTTGACATTTTGCTTATGTTGTGGTAATGTAATTAGAGAATAGTACCTCAAGGAGCAGTTATGAAATACAGAATAGGTGTAGATATAGGCGGAATGAGTGTTAAGATCGGTGTTGTTGACGGCGAATTTAACGTTGTCGAAAAGCATCGTTTTCCTACCGGAGATGACTGCACCGCCGAATATATTATTAACGGAATTATAGATAAATGCAAGGAAATGAAGGAAAAATATCCTATCCATTCTATCGGTATCGGTTCACCCGGACGTGTGGATTTTGAAAACGGTACGGTAATCGTTGCAGGAAACCTTCCTTTCAAAAACACCCCTATTGCCGCAGAGGTGTCTAAAGCGCTCGATTTGCCCACCTTTATCGAAAACGACGGTTCTTGTGCATTGATAGGCGAATCTGCATCAGGTGCGTGCAAGGGCTGTTCTGACGCTATTATAATCACAATCGGCACCGGTATTGGCGGAGCCATCATACTTGATAATAAATTGGTACACGGTTATAAGCTCGGTGCAGGCGAGCTTGGGCATTTTGTTATCGACCGTAACGGCGAACAGTGCACATGCGGATTAAAGGGCTGCTTTGAACAGTATGCCTCCGCTACCGCACTTATTGAACAGACCGAGCGTGCTATAAAGGAAAACCCCGAATGCCTGCTTGCTGAAATCGCAAGAGAAGAATTAACAGGTAAAACCGTTTTCGATGCGGCGGATAACGGATGTGAGGTGGCAAAAGCGGTTTTGGAGGAATACGGACGTATTCTTGCCGACGGTATTAACAGCCTTGCGCATATCTTTCAACCGCAGATGATCGTCCTTTCGGGCGGTATTGCAAATCAGGGCAAAACCTTGTTGTCGCTTATCCAACCTAATCTCTTGGACGACGTTGAAATCGCAACCACCGAGCTTAACGGCGACGGCGGTATCGTTGGTGCAGCTATCCTTGATACTATTTACGGTTGAGGTATGAAATGAAGAAAAGCATTTTGCCGTCAATCGGAGTTATCGTTTATCTTGTGGTTTTTTTCGCTGACAGATACGTTTGCAATTTGAACGATATGGTTTATTATTCATTGTGCGGACTCGGTATATTGCTTGTTATAGCGGGTTTTGTAGTTAATGTAATGAAAACTAATGCAAATAATAAAAAGGACTGAATTATCAGTCCTTTTTTCTTGTTTAAAACAGCATCTCGTTCAAGTCGTAAGGTGTATTCTGGTATACGAAATAGTTCAACCAGTTTGCATAAAGCAGATG
>JAZOAA010000128.1:0-26590 GCA_045595265.1 Eubacteriales bacterium | reverse complement strand
CCATGCTGTTGAGAAGCTCAGCAGCACTCTGGAATACGTTGTAGGTGGGGTGGTCGGTGAGGTTTGCACCTGCGATAGTGAAGGTAATCTTAAGATCCTTTTCGTCATAACCGCCGTTGTGCTCTGCAGCCTTATCCATGTATTCCTGAATAATTACCTTTGCTTCATTTTCATCAAAGGCTACTGCAGGATAGTCGTGAAGGTTGTTTTCCTCATTGTTGCCAAGCTCATCCTTGGGGTAAGCCCAAGAAACAGTAGACATAGGCCAGTAGATCTTCTCTGCCGAGCCGGGTGTGTAATACTTAAGCGCAAGCTCGGTGTTCATCGCTGCCATAATAGCTTTACGGAGATAGATGTTAGGAACCTTACCTGCATTGATACCGATATAACCGTAACCGAGCTGGTCTACGGCAATGCTGTCGTATCCTGAGGACTTCATAGATGCGAGCTGCTGCTCGTTGTAGGGAGTGAGCTGAGGAGAAACGTAGTGAACGGAGCCGTCCTTAAGCGCACCGATAGCGTTGGTGGCACTTACTACCTGATAACGAATCTTTTCGGTAGCGGGCTGGCCGAGAAGGAAGTTGTTGTTAGCCTTGAAGTAAACAACACCGCCACTGAAGAAGTCGTAACCGTTGGGATTTGTGTCATTGTTTGCGTTAGTTGCCATGTATGCGCCCGCACCCATAGGAACAGAGTTCTTAGACTGGATAACGTCACGCATGAAGTCAAACGATGCATATTCTACACCGAAGTTATTGCCTGCAATATCTACCGAGTAGCCCTGCGCATAGTAGTGCTGAGGAGCAACGGAGAATGCAAAGTTCCATACTGCCTTGGGGTCAACGCCGTTGATGGTTATGCGAAGAACGTCGTATTCATCTGCATTTGCGGGAGTACCGTCAGCATTGTGATTTCTTGCAACGTTGTAGGTAGTACCGTTAACAACTACGCTGGTCTCGTCTGTTGTATGTCCGAGAGATACGATACCGGAAATGTTAGGAACCTTAAGACCGTCGCTGCTCTCGTTTGCGTGGAGGATAACCTCCTTAGCCTTTGCAACGTACTCGGTCTCGAGCTTCTGAGCGGTTGCCCAATATCTGAGAATTTCATCAAGAGCGCTGTTGATCTTTGCATCGTAAACGTACTGAATAGCTTCTTCCATAGTGTCGATAGAAGCAGGGTAGGTGATAATAACCTCTTCGATCTTGGACTTATCGCCGTTCTCAATTTCCTTGCCGTCAGCAGTGATCTTGGTACCGAACTTTACTTCAACACCCATGTTTTCATAGTACATGAAGGAGTTGATTTCCTTCTTTGCACCGGTGAAAGCTTCCTGAGACTTATAAGGCTCTTCGGTGTAGGCGTTCTTTGCGGTGTCGTAATCGGTCTTAAGCTCTTCCTTGAAGTACTTGAGGGTAAGCTCATAGTCTTCCTTGAGCTGATTGTTGGTAACGCTTGCTGGATTGTTTGAGATAGCGCCCTTGTATCCGGAGCTGAGGGTGTGAGTGCTTATCGCACTTATCATCTGGTCGTATGTTGCCTCGTTGGTGCCGGTGCCTCTCTTAACACTGGCAAACAGGTTGACAAGCTCGTTGATACGCTGATTTGCGCGGTTCTTTGCGTCGGTGTTTATCTGATCATCAGTGTTATCAAGAGCATTGTTGGTCTGAGTTCTGTAATCGTTAAGACCTACAATATCGGTTGAGTACATGGTGGAAGAACCGGTGTAAACGGGGTCAAGGTAAACGTACATGTTGAAGAGCACGTCCTCCATGGTGAGAGGGTGACCGTCAGAGAACTTAATACCGTTCTTAAGAACGAAGGTGTAAGTTGTCTTACCGTTTTCGGTCTTCTGGTCAAAGTCCTTTGTTACAACAGCTTCCTTGTCGCCCCACGCGGGAGAAACTCTGCCGTTTGCATAGCCGTAGGTAAGCATGCTGATCTGTGTCATACCGACGATAGTAGCGTCAGTACCGCTGGTAGAGAAGAAGGGGCTGAACAGACCGTCAAGCTCTTCAGTCATAATAACGAGAGCATCGGGAGCCTCTGCTTCGGGTTCGGAGCAGCTAGAGAGAGTAGCTACTATGCTCACACTCATAGCGAGTAAGAGTATGAGCGAGATAATTTTGTTTTTCATATATACCTCCAAAAATTTAATACTAAATTAATTAAACACAAGCTTAAGTACACCGTCGTCCTCTTCCACTACCGTGAATGTCGGTGAGGTGTCGTTTTCCGTGTAGACGTCGTAGGTGATATCCGAGGCGTCTATTCCGTCGGGTGTTCCGGTCGAAGCAACTATTCCGATATAGTATCCGGAATAATTTTCAAGGTTTGCGCAATTCGGTCCGAAGAGAAGCGAACCGCTGATGCTTACGTTATCAAGCACAGCTCCGTCAGCTATCTTTCCGGCGAAAAGACCGAAGGAATCGTCAGCTTTGGTTATTCCCACATTTATTTTGTGAGTTATATTTTCAAACGTCACGTCCTCTATAAGCGCTCCGTCGTTTATCGAAGCGAAAAGTCCGTTAGAAGAGCTTGCATATGTGGTTGCAAATGAAATATTAGATATCTTATGTCCGTTGCCGTAAAGCTTTCCGCTGAATCCCGTACCGTAAAAGTCCCAGGACTCACCGCCAAAGTCGAGGTCGCTCATAATGTGATAAATTCCGTCGTACGAGGCATTTTTATTAAGCTGATCAACGGAATAAATGCGGTAATGATTACCCTCGAGCCATGTGGTATATAGCTTTATAGTCTTCTCGGCAAGCTTGCCTGTTTCATAATCGACAACACCGCTTATCGAGGATTCGGTGATGGGAGTCGTCATATTTTCATCAAGGTAAGCTGCATCAAAAGTATATCCGCGCCGTTTAGAAACGTCGCCCATCTTAACGGTAGCGGCACCGTCCTCCCAAACGGGAAGATCAAAAGTGAGTGCCTTCTTTGTTTCAAGGAGAGAGAAGCCGCCGTTTTCGTCGGGAGCGTATATTTCAAAGTTGAAATAAGGCACCCAAGCGGCGTACAGAACAAGCTGATTTTCAGAGGAGGTATAATTGCCGTCCTTATCAAGCGTCAGCGTGTCATTTTCAAAATCCCATCTGTCAGAGTAGGTGTACCCCTTTGACAAATCGTTTTCGTCAACAGGTGTTCTTGTTGCATACCAGCCTACAATATAATGATCGGGTTTTGTGATTGTCAGGCGGTTGTTTTTATCTCTTGCGGGATCATCCGGTGTGCGAAGCGAAATTTTTATCTTTCCGTCCGCATCAGCGGTGTAATTATCTGGATTAAATACGTCGATTACGGTGGAATTTGAGCCTTTGATCGTGCCGCCGTCCGAGTCGAACTTAACGCTGATTGTATATCCGCTATCGTCAAGCCTGTCGTACTCCGTTTCGGCATCACACGATGAGAGCGCCACCGCGGCAATGAGTGTCAGCATTGCCATAAATATAGCATAAATTTTAGCTTTCATTCGGTTGTCCTCCGAATACAATTCTGATCTTATAGGCTTCTTTTTTTGCTTTGTCGGGGCGGGGGAGAGCCTTTTCCCCCGCCTCTTTTTTGAATTTGATTAAAATTTTGCGATCTTCGTTGTCAAGATTATTCTTCATCTTTTTCAACCTCGGCATCGCTTTGTTCGCTGACGTCATCTTCCGCGTCCTCCGGAGCCTCGCACTTGCAGTCAGCCTCTTCGGACTCTTCTGTAACTTTACTTACTTCCTCAGAGCTTTCCGCAGCTTCCTCGGTGACGTCTGCCACAGGCGCGTCTTTCTTTTCGTCAGCCTTCAGAGTTATGACACCTTTTTCTTTAAGAAGGAAGAACGCGGCAACCGCGGCACCTCCTAAAACAAGCACGATGCCTATTACCGTAAGCACGGTAGCAAGTACGTTATCTCCCTCGGGCGCTGTGGGAACGTCGGTTTCGGGAGGAGTAACGTTATCGTTCTTGTTTGCCAGAGTCTCAAGAGTCTTAATTCTGTTCTCTGCCGTCGTAAGCGCCTGGTAATCAACAAGCGCACGCTGGTCAAAGGTGAGAATCATATCGTAGAGAGCTCTTGCATGCTCGACAAGGGGTTTGTCGGAAAGCTTTATCGTCTTCGCATCGGGCAGCTTGCTTATCGCCTCGATAGCGGCAAGGGTCGTGTCGTCGGGAGCGGTTGCTCCGTCAACGAAGGTGTCAAAATACTGATTGAATATGAAGGAGTTGTAATTTCTACCGTTCACGGGGCATATCATAGCAATCTTGTTATCAACGTGACCGATATAGTCAACGAAGCTTGCGCCGTAGAAGGTATTTGTGGGCATGCTTGAAATGTTCCAGATGTAATATGGAACTATCTCAAGACCGTAATGAACTATAATGTTTCCGTCATAGTCCTCAAACTCGAATTCACCCGCGCAGGGAATATTCTCGAAGGAGGAGAAGTAAACCTCGTCGTATTCCTCTTCGAGTCTCGGAGCATCATAGCTTGCGAATGATATGAAGTTAAGCTTATCGCACTCGAAGAACGCCTTGTGTCCGATGGCGTTAACCGTGTAAGGAAGTATAACGCTTGTTACGTCGTCACCCGCAAATGCCATAGCGCCTATTCTTACGGTGTTATCAGCTACGGTAGCTTTTTCAGCTCCGGTCCAGGTGATAAGCTCTATTCCGTAAGGAACGGTCTTGTATATCGAGCCGTCAATAATTTTTACCGTATCGGTAATGTCGAAGGTGTAGATAACGCTTTCGTGCTTTGCGCCGTTAAATTCGGTAATAACCGTCTTGCCAAAGGGAGCTATTTCGCACATTGCGAAGGGGTTATCACCAATCTCCGAAAGCTTATCGCCGAGCTTAACGCTGAAGGGCTTGTAGCTTTCCATCATAAACGCAAGCGTTCCGATGCTCTCCGCCGACGAAAGATCGGCTTCTGTCAGAGCAGTGTATGCAAACGCGTAGTCACCAATCACGCTGACGTTCTCTTCGCCCTCAAGGTCGTAAAGAGAAGTACAGTAAGAGAATGCACCCTCGGATATCTCGATTTCGTCCTTTGCGAGAACAACGCTCTTAAGCTCCTCGTTGTAGCAGAATGCATATTTACCAACGAACGTTGCGTTCGAGAGATCAAGCTCCTTAATTGCACATTCGGAGAATGCTTCGTTACCGATCTTCTCAACGTTATTAAGATTTATTCTTTCGAGCTTTGATGCGCCTCCGAACGCGCTGTCGGAAATTTCGGAAAGCTCTTCACCAAGCGTTACACTGACAAGCTCCTTACAGCAAAGGAAAGCAGAGTTGCCGATGAAGGTAGCGGAAGAAAGATCAATAGAGGTAAATTTAGGTGTGTAGTAACGGTACTGATAGTTGTTTATAGTAGAATCCCAGATAGGTGCTTGAAGAGAACTGTCGGTATATTCGGGAGAATACGTTCCGGAGAATGCAAACTCGCCGATATAAGTTGCACCCGAAAGATCTATCGACTTAAGAGAAGCATTGTTATAGAATGCGTAGTCGCCGATCTTAGCACCGTCTCCGAGCGAGACGGCAGTTATCTTAGATGCACCGAGGAATGCGGCATATCCGATATCCGCGCCCTTGCCAATGGTAAGAGAGTTAAGAGGAGATTTATACTCGTAGTAGAAGATGTTAACGTCGCCCTTCTTGTACGAACCAACGTCAAGCGTGCTGTCTCTTTCGTTCTTAAGAGGATAAATGTTAGAATCCATTACGAAGGCATACTTGCCTAACGTAACGTTGTCACCGACGTTAATGCTACCGAGCTTTTCGCAGCTTGCGAACGCACCCTCAAGCACGTTCATTCCGCTAGGAATTGTGACAGAGGTGATATTAGTTCTTGCAAATGCGTACTTACCAATGGTATCAACACCGCTGAACGAAGGAAGAGTGGTAATAGCTGTATTCTGGAATGCGAAGTCTCCAATGTACTCGAGAGTACCGAGGTTGATAGTCTTAAGCGCTGTACACTCGGAGAATGCAAAGCTTGAAACGTAGGTAACAGAAGGAATAGTTACCTCCGTGATGCTTGCAGCACCCGAGAAAGCACCGCTTCCTATCGCCTTAACCTTGGAATTATTAAGCACGAAGCTACCCGAAATACCGGGAGCTACGAGAAGTATCATGCTCTCATCAGCGGACAGCACGTACTCGTGAGTACCGGGAGTGAATGCGGTGTTGCCGCTTTCAATATTGAATTTCTTTATCGCCGTATTGCCAAACGCATATTCACCGATTACCGCAACGTCCTTACCAAGCGTAACCGTTTCAAGATTTTCGCAATCTAAGAACGCTCCCGCCGGGATAACGGCAGAGTTTATCTTGATGTTTTTAAGCGCCTCACAGTTGCTAAAGGCATACTGACCGAGCTTAACGATGGGAGCTTTTATATCAAGGCTCTTCATCGAGGTGTTGCCGGCAAAGGCGTATGCGCCTACCGATTGAATGGTTTCGGGAAGGATAAGGGCGTCAAGGTTTGTATTGTAAGCAAATGCATAAGACGAAATTGCAACCGCATTCTTAAGATCAAGAGTGCCGTTTATCGCGCAACCCGAGAATGCCGACTGGTTAATGAACTTAACATGCTCTATGCCGTCAAGATTTTTAAGCTTGGTACAGCCGAGGAACGCGCCGTAGTCTATCGTCTCAAGCGTTGAGGGGAAGTGAACGGTTTCAAGCGCCGTAAGATTTGCGAATGCGTAAGCGCCTATTCGCTCAACACCCTCGGGAATGTAAACCTCTGTTATTGTGTTGTCGCCTATGAACCACGCCTTCATAGTAGTGGTATCCTCGGGGTGCATCTCATAAGGCTCTTTGACTACGTAGTCGAAGTTAGAGAATGCAAACTCGCCTATCTGCGTTATTGCGAGCGTATCGGGGAAGGTTACCACTCCGCCGTTTCCGTAATAGTGAGAGAGAGAGGGACCTTGTGTTACGTAAGGCTCCTTAACCTCAATGGAAACCGACTGAGAATAGTATGTGCTTCGTCCGTCCATAAGAACCTTTACGGTTACGGAGGAGAAGCCTTCCGCGACTGCGGTTATCTGACCGCTCTTGCTTACCTTAACGATATTTTCGTTACCGGACTCGAATACGACCTCGGTATCCTCAGGAAAATACGAGTCAAGCTTATACCTAAGCGTTACGGACTCGGAAGGATAGAGCGATAGCGAATAATTGTTTCCGATGAATTTCATCTCGTTTCCGTCGTCGCCTATCATTTTTTCATCCGAGTTCAGCATATAGAACGCCTTTTCCGTGCGGTATCCTGTCAGCTTAAAGCTCTCGGCAACGGGCTTGTCGTAAATTGCATATCCGTTCTCCTCCGGAGCCAGAACCTTGACAGCAAGCTCGGCACGTCCGGTAGAGCCGTCGGGCTTTGTGAATGTAGCAAAGACTCTTGCCTTACCGCTCTTAAGAGCTACTATCTGGTTGCCTACTACTCTAACTATATTTTTGTTAGAGGAGCTGAACTCGATGAGCTGTGTCCATTCGGTTTCGGGATAAACGAAGGGGTTGAGATCGAATATCTGATTAGGACTCAGCGCAACCGAGGGAGCATCAGGGAAATGCTCGTTCTCATAGTCGTCGAAATAGAAGTCCTGATAATCGTCGGGAAGAGGAATCTCGTATGTTGACGCGTTGATAGCGTAGTCGTAAGCCGTGATGGCAAATGTATTTTTGTTATACGAGCCTGCCATTATCTCGTCGATATAATCCGTAAGCTCGTATGTTACGTAGCTTGTGGAATTGAAATCGGAATAAACCTGAGTGGGATAACGGTCAAACGCATAGAACATAGGATCGCCGTTACCATCCTCACCGATATAACCGAACTGAAGCGCCATAGAGTAGTGGTTGTCGTAAACCGCAACCTTCGCAAAGAGTCTTGTCTTCTTTTCGGAACGGTCGTACTCGGTGTAGAATTCACAGTCGGGAATTACGGGAGAGAGGAAGTCTGCAACGAGAGGGAAGGTGAAGGTGTTGTTTTTGTTAGTGTCAACGCCGCCGTCGCCGTAATCAACGTATCCCGTGAGCGAAACGGTGTAAGACATATTGTTTTTCAGATTGTTCTCGATAGCGCTGAACTCTATATCTACGTTAGCGGGAGCGATGGGTCCACCCTCACCAAATGACTTACGGATATCGTAATCGGTCGTTTCGTAAACAACCTCGCCCGTTGCATCGTCGGTAATAGTAACTACAACCTTCGCCGCGCTTCTTAACATACCTGCCCAAACGAATCTGAGCGAGTTAAGCGACTCGGACTGATTTGAAATAGAAATGTACTTTCTGTCAGCCGCAATCATCGTAGTGCCGGGCTTCTGAATGAAGTAGTAAGAGCCGAGATAGCTCATGTAGTCATCAGTAGTTCCGCCGACAGGACGCGTAGCATACGCATCGGGAAGTGTCTTGTCAAGAAGGTCGATAGAGTCGTCAAGCTCGTCCTTGCTTGTTTCAAAGTAGTCTATATCAAAGAGCGGAGCAACCGTCCAGTCGCCGTAGAACGCGAGATAAGGAACGTTGAGGTCGGTTGATCCTTCATCGAGAGCCTTAAGCATTACGAAGCCCTCAACGTACATACCGTTTTCAAACGAATCGTCAAGATATTTCTTGTCAGCATCCGAAAGTGTTATCGTGAGAGTAACCTTTGCAGACGCACCTGCGTTTACCGTTACCTTTTTACCCGAGAGAGAGCCGCCCTCGCAGGAGATAATGTCAACCTTCGCACCGTCAAGGATATGCGCCGTTTCGGTAACGGTGGTATCACCCTTTGCGGTCTTTGTGTCGCTGACACCCTCTGTCATAACGTAAGCGGATATATCGTATGAAAGTGCAGCAGTACCGAAGTTCTTAACAGAGAAGGTAAGAGTGTATTTACCCGTCTTTGCGGGGTCGTCGCCAAGCTCGATTTTGGATTTATCCATCTCATAGCCTTCGAGTCTGTCGTAGGTTACGATATATGCATTTGAGAGCGCCGAGTCGTTAAGGTTAGCAAGACCCGCACCCTGCTTTCTTACAGCGTAGGGAAGTCCGTTTTTACCAAGCATGATATCAGCGGTTGACATCATGAGTCTGTTTACCGTAGCGTTTATAGCCTTTGCATCGTTTGCAAGAGCGGGGAATCTTTCAACTACGTACTGACGCAAGAGAGCTGTAAGACCGGAAACGTTGGGCGTAGCCATACTTGTTCCGGAAATTCTTTCGTAAGACTGACCGGGAACTGCCGAAAGTATCGAACCGCCGTGCGCCGTGATCTCGGGCTTGATACGAAGGTCGGGAGTGGGGCCCCATGACGAGAAGTCGGAAATGAAGGGACCGGATGCCTGACCTCTGGATATTGTGATGACCGCAGACTGCAGCTTTGCAAGGCGCTCACCGTCGTCCTGTGAAATTGAGCAGACGGGGAGGTCGGTTTCACCGACGTTCATCTTAATATCACCCGATACGTTATTATAAATTATAAGTCCGGCAGCACCCTTTGCCTTTGCAACCGCCGCCTTTTCTTCAAACGTGGTAGAACCGCGCCTTACAAGAGCAATTTTACCTGTGACGTCGATTCCCGTATAGTCTGCGCTTCGTCCCGCGCCGGGAATTGTTACGTATTCTATCTTTAATGTGTCTGTATCGCTAGCAAGAAGTTCATCAACAAAATCTTTTTCCTCCGAAACTCTGTCGGTAGATTCGATGAAGTAAATTATTTTACTTTCTGAGTCAAGGAGATACGGAGTCTTAGCACCCTCGATAGATGCAACGCTGAGAGCGCCAAGATATGTAGAGGGAGAGCCAACCGTAGCGCTGTCGGGATTTGATGTAAGACCAAGGTTACCGTTCTTATCCGAGCCGTAGGTTGAGTTGTAGCTGTTTGATGCAGCAACTACAAGGCTGATACCCATATCTCTGATATCGTCGTAAACACCGCTGATAGCCTCAGCGTCGGTCTGACGGCTAAATCCGCAGGTAGTACCGATAGACATATTGATAACGTCAACCCCAAGTGCAACGCAGTCCTCAAGAGCTGCAATGATCCACGAGGTACGCGATGTAGCCATAACGTCAGAGAATATCTTCATTATAGCAAGCTGCGCTCCGGGAGCCGCTCCGGTGATAACGTCGTCGTGTCCTGCAACGACGCCCGCAACGTGAGTTCCGTGGTTGGAGAGCAGGGGATAAACGTCGGAGTCGCCGTCAGCATAGTCAAATGCGTAAGGTACCTTATTTCCTATGTAAACGTCAGATGCCGTAAGTCCCGATTGCATTTCGCTTGCGCGAAGGTCGCTCATAATGGAAGAAACCTCGCCGAAGGTAAGGCTGTAGTTTCCTTTATTATATTCCGCAAAGTTGCTGTCAGCGAACGCGGTGTGATAGTAGTCAAGACCGGTATCGAGAACGGCAACTATCGTACCCGAGCCGTTATACTTAAAGTCTGAGCTATCAAATATACCGGTGTTTTCATCAATATCCACCTTGTTTTCGACAAGCTTTGTCTCGGCAACCTCGTATTCCTCGCCAACGATAACGGTAGCGTCCTTTGAGAGAGTTTTACACACGCTTTCAAAATCTCTTGCGGTTATCACGATCTCAAAGCCCGAAAGAACCGTATCGTAGCTCGCGCCAAGCTCATACTGAACCTTGGAGTCGCCGAGCTTTTTCTTAAGCTCGTCTGCCTGCTTTACGATCTCATCTCTGATAGCGGCTGCTTTTTCGGTTTGAGAATATTCCGCGAAGGTCATTCCCTTGCCGTCCTTTTTGTAGCCGTCCATAAGAGAAGCGGATTTCATTTTAACAATAAGTGAAAGCTCGTCTGTGTCCTCGACTGTGTCGGGGAGCTTATAGATAACCGAGCTGTCGTAGTAGTTCTCTTTGTTATTAATAAGAGAACCGTTGTAGGGGCGTATTCCGGACTGTGCGGTGTTTGATCCGGCAACGCCTCCCGTCGCGGACATGCTGATAGCCAAGAGCGAGGAGAAAATCATCACCAAAGCTAAAGCAGCAGTAGCGACTCTTAAAAGAGCTTGTTTTTTTGCCATTTTTGTTTTTTGCCTTTCTTGCTTTTTTGCATACGACTTTGTTTCGTCAAATATACCAACTTATTATAACATAATTCGCCCTAAAAATCAAGTATATACATAATATATATTATAAAAATAAATGTTAAGTTTTTGTGAAAAAATGACATTAATTTGTAAACAGTGCGAAAAAGGGTTGATTTTTTTGTTGTTTTATGGTAGTATAATTACGTATATCTATGGCTGCTTGAATATGTTAATTATTATTTATCGGCTATGCGGAATGCAATAATACATAAGGAGATTTTTTATGAAGGAAAATCAAAATTCAAAGCTAAGCGGCTTTTTCGCCAACAAGCGCAATCTCGTGATAGTTATTTCGAGTGCGGCTGCTGTTGCCGTTATAGCTATTGTTGCTGTTTTGGTTTTGGTTCTTGGCGGCGGTGCGTGTGAGCATACGTTCGGCGATTGGGAAACAAAGACTGCGGCAACGTGTACTGCCACGGGAGAGGAAGAGCGCACCTGCTCGAAATGCTCCGAGGTGGAAACCAGAACGACTAAGGCTAAGGGCCATCAGGGCACGGGAACAAAGTGTACCGAATGTGGCGCAGCCCTGAGTGCTGACACTTTTGTTACTAAAACGATTACGGTTAAGAGCGCGTCTGGCATGTCCTTTGAGGGCGTGTACGTTTATGCTTGGCCCATGGTTGACGGTGAGCGCGACGGAGCGCCCGTTACCGCAGCGATAGTTAACGGCTCGGCAACTCTTACTCTTAATAAAAATACAGAGTATGCAGTACAGATAAACGGTGTTCCGGACGGATATAAGGTTCAGGAGCTTTATCCAATAGTAGGAAATTCCCTCGATATAGTTCTTACCTCTTCTGTAATTACGGACGACACCTCTCTTACCCCCGGTGAGTATCAGCTCGGCGACGTTATGAAGGACTTTACCGTTACGACCATTGATGGCAAGAAGCTCACTCTTTCAAAGCTTCTTGAAGAGAAGAAGGCAGTTCTTATCAACTTCTTCTATACCACCTGCGGACCTTGCGTAAACGAGTTCCAGTATATGCAGTCCGTATACAACGAATATAAGGACGATATCGCAATCGTTGCGATAAGCAACCAGGCAGGCGAGTCCGTCGAGATAGTTAAGCAGTTCAGAGAAAATTATGTAAACTATCCCGAGAACGTTCTTGGTATCGAGCTTGATATCGATATGGTATATTCGCTTGATTACTCGCTTAATCAGGCGTTTGACGTTCAGGGTTATCCCACGTCGGTTATGGTAGACCGCTACGGCGTCATTTCTCTTGTAGAGGTCGGCGGACTTCCCGAGGCGGAGCCGTTCGAACTTATGTTTAAGCATTTTTCCGCAGATAATTACGAGCAGAAGCTTCTTTCTTCGGTCGACGAGCTTATAGTTCCCGAGGTTCCCGATGTTGAGCAGCCTACATCTGACGAGATTGGTGCAGTACTTGATAAGGGCAACTTTGATATAACCTACGCCCCGGACGATGATGAATATTCCTGGCCCTTCGTTATTGATAACGTAAACGGCAGAGATTGCGTCAAGTCCTCTAACGCGAAGAAGCGCGGCTCTAATTCCATAATGTACGCTACCATGAATCTTCAGGCGGGCGACGTTATCGCCTTTGATTATATGGTATCGAGCGAGCAGTATGCGGATATCCTTTACATTATTGTTAACGGTAAGGATATGTATCAGATTTCCGGTGAGGTTGATGAATGGAGCAGCTGCTATCCATTCGTTGCTACCGAGGACGGTGAATACGAGCTTGCATTCTGTTACCTCAAGGATACTACGACCAATATGGGCGAGGATACAGCGTACATCAGTAATATCCGAATAGTTTCCATACCCGATATTGATACTCCCTCCTACGTTTACAGATTTGCAGCTACCGAACCTGACGATTTTGGTGAATATCAGAATTTCGTAAACATCTTCAAAGGCTCTGACGGCTACTATCATGTAGGCTCTGCAAACGGACCTATTCTTATCGCGAATCTCATGGGATACAGCAGATTTGCAGATGATAATACCGCTTACTTCATGGCTATTGAGGCGTTTGAGGATGAGCGTATAAGCGCGGCGGAGTACGATGCTATAATCAATTACTGCAACTATGCTTCCAATGCTATGATGAACGGTGTATGCTCTGTAAACGAAGAGCTTATGTCGCTTCTTAAGAAGCTTGCTGAAATTTACGGAAGCAGCGGCAACGAGAACGAATGGCTTGAGTTCTGCTGCTACTACGATGCGTATGGAACAAACGGCGAGCAACTCGTTGACCCGATCAAGGGTCTTGCAACCCATTCCGCATACGACACTATCCTCAGTGACAAGGCAACCTCTTCCGATCCTTCGGATATAAACAAGTACTTCCCCAACGAAGTGACCTATACTAAGGTTATAATGCCCAGAGGATATATCTTTGCCTTCACTCCCGAGCAGTCAGGAACGTATAAGATATCTTCTTACAGTCAGCACGAGGTAAACGCTTGGATATTCAAGCTTAACGGTCTTGGCGAAAGAGAGCCTTGGCTTGAGTACGGAAACGTAACCCGTGAGATTGATCCTATGGATAATAACTGCTATATGATGGCGTACCTTGAGGAAGGGGAAACCTATTATATTGACATCGCTTATTACGACGTTTACCAGACGGGAACCATTCGCTTCAGAGTGGAGAGAGTCGGCGGCGAGGGTTATCACAGATTTACGGCAGCAGCTCCGGGCTACTTCGTAGGTGATATGGATAATATGTACGTTGGCGGTATTTCGGTAGAGCTTGGCAACGACGGTTATTGGCACGAGAAGCGTACTGACGGCAGAGAGGGCTCGATGCTCTATCTTGATGTAACGCAGCCCACCTCGATATTCACGTCACAGTCCATGCTCGTCCTTATTGAAAACGGAGCGTTTAATTTCGGATATGATGAAAACGATCAGTATCTCAAGGTTCTCAGAGTTTCTAACGATGCATGCGAGGTATATCTTAACGAATATCTTAAGGACCTTTGGGGCGCGGAATACGAAGCTAAGTGCGCGGAATATAACGTTGACGGAGTGTTTGCAGGTAAGTTTACCGGTCCCGAGGATTCCGACGGTAATAAAACTCCCACTGCGAAGGAGCAGCAGATAATCGACTGGCGCACCGAAATGCAGACTAATACTCAGTATAACACCGATGAGAACTTCAAGTCCTTCCTTAAAACTTATTGGGGAGACGATTATGAGGAGCAGGCGGACATATACCAGATTGATGACTTCCTGGCAGGAAACTATCACGGTAACGGACAGGATCTCACCGCAGAGATGAGAACGTATATTGCCAAGGCTATCAAGGCGGGCGACAGCATTACTGTTGTTAACGAAGCAGGTGAGCGCGAGACGGTAGTGGTTCAGGCGGGAGACCCCATGATCGGTACCGTTGCGGTTGACGCAAGACTTGCTGAGATACTTCAGATGCTTATGGATAAGTACACCTTCCAGGTGGAAAATTCTTGGACTAAGATTTGTTATTACAGACATTATTTCTGTTCCGAAACTCCTATCTGACGTTAAAATAAAAATAGGTCGAACTCGATAGTCCTTTCGGACGTCGAGTTCGATTCTCAAATAAGGGAGAAAGCAATATGAATGAAAACGAAAAAGTAATAAACAACGAACCCGAGAAGAAGAGCAAGTTAAGCGGCAAGATGATAGCCGTTATCTCTTCTGCGGCAGTAGCCGTAGTTGCGATTATCGCAACTGTGACGGCTATACTGCTTTCTGGAGGAAATGCCGATAACGGAGGAAACGGAGGAGAAAATACTCCGGTTACTCCGGTTACATATACCATAACGGTCACCGACCCAGACGGAAACCCTGTTAGCGACGTATGGGTTTATCTTACAGCCCCCGACGGATCGAGCAAAATGCGCGTTTCTTCAACTGACGGTACCGCCACGTATAAGAATATGACTCCGGCTGATTATACCGTTACGTTAGAGCAGGGGCAGAGTACAGCCAGCATACCCACCAACGCTTCATACTCCGTCCCCAAGGGAACTACGTCTTTGACTATTACGCTCTCACGAGAAATAAACGAAGATAATAAGACGCAGATATTCGGTGCCGGATTTAGTGAAAGTGAGCCAACGTATGCTTATTTCATAAGCGCGGGTGTATACACCGCAAGTCTTACCGAAGGAATGAATTATTACATTTTCACAACTAATTCTTCGGGAGTTTATGAAATAAAGGTCGACTCAAGCGATGGAGATGTTACGGTTGGTGTATACGGCAATCCGCTTAATGTTTTTCAAAATGATATCTCAAATTCCGAGGGCAAGCGTACACTCATTGAAGTAACACCGCTTAACGTCGGTGACAATCCTACGCCTTTTGTTATAGGAATTGATTCTTCCGCGGCTTTAAGCTGTAGCTTCTCAATATCTAAAGTTTCAAACGTCGAGGACGACCCGTCTTATCACCCTTGGAACGACGTTTCCGCAAAGCAGGCACCCGGTAGTAAGGTGGTAATTCCTTCGGGAAAGACGCTTGTAGATTTTGATATAACGAACAGAAATCTTAAGGTTTCTCTAAATGAGTCGGATAAATGCTATTATACGAATGACGGCAGACTCGTTTACATAAGAGTAAGCAAGGATTCTCCTTATCTTGCGGCATTCGCTCTTATAGCGGGATTTATAGATGAAAACGTTGCGCAGACCTTTGGCGGTTATATCTATAATAACGGTCAGTACGTTGGCAAAAACCGTTATAACGGTATGATTGAAGCATATCATAATGTATCAGATGCCGCTTACGGTGTAGTACCTCTCACAGAGGAATTGGCAGAGGCGGTCAAGATAACCGGCGAGCATAACGGATGGTGGAATCCGGAGTCCAACGGCTTCCGTCTTTCCGAGGTTGTCGGACTTTATGCTGAAAATGCGTGGCTCTTTGCCTGCATGATTGAAAGCAAATAAAAAATCATACGGTACAAGTTTTGTGCCGTATGATTTTTTTGTAGAAACTATATTTGCTTCTGTACGCTCTTATACTCGTCGTAGAAACGAAAATATGGGCATGAGCCGGTATTTCCCGAAAGAAAACGCGCGCTTTCGTCCTCGTCAAGCTTCATATTACAGCCGTAAGTGTCTGTGTACTCGTCGTATTCGTAAAATTCGCAACACTCACAGCTGCCTTTGGGCTTATATCCGTACTTTGAAAAATCCATAAAAGCCTCTTTCTGTAAATAAATATTGTCAAAATCGGTCAAAAAGGAATGATTTTTTCATCAACTGTGAGCTTCTCGCTCTCTTTTTTTATGCCGTAATGACACTCGATTGCCATTTTGAAAATCAGCGTACCGTTGACACCTACACAGTCGTCAAGTGAATTAAGAAACTCCATAGCACTGCTGTGAAAATCCGAAATAGTTGCATAAATTCCTCTTGTTCCGCGCTTTGCGCACACAGCACCGTAAAAGCCACGCACGTTTGTTTCGCTTTGCAACTCAACTCGGTTTTTCGTCTGAACAAGAACTGTTTCACGGAAACCGAGCGAATCCTCCGTTCTCATAAATCCGTCTATTCCACCGTCGGCAGAGCCGCCCGTGACGTAACATTCAAGCACCTTTTTGCCGTGACGCTCAACGTGTTTTTTCAGAAGTGACATAAAGTAGTTTTCAAAAAATTCGCCGCCCCTTGAATGTATACGAGAGATAAATTCGCTTTGCAGGGCGAGCATTTCGTTGATGTCGTCGGCACGTGCCGTCGCCTTCGGAGCGAGAGAGTACGTTCCTCCGGAGATAACTATAACTCCGTCCTTTATCATCTTTTTGGTAAGCCGGCCTATATACGTTGATAAAATATCATCGTCCTTTCTGGTCGCGGTTTTATCCGTGCCGAAAATAGATACGAGTTTATTTTTCAGCTCAACCTTGCTAAGAGGAGCGTCCGTCAGCGCCTTTATTATCTCCTTCTGACATTTTTCAAGTCTGATAACCACAGGCCTTGTAGACAGTGAATAGTATTTTCCCGTTTTGTCTTTAGCGATAAGCCCGGTACTGAGCATATAGTTTATGGCAGCTCCTATCTCGCTTCTTAAAACGTTTTTATTACTGTTAGGTGAGCTGTCGCCTAACCTTTCTTCGCACGGCTTGCATTTGTTTATGGCTTCGGTTATCAGCTCCGAGCGATATAGCGGAGATTCAGATAGTGCATCAATAATATATCCGTAGAGCTTTTCTCTTTTTATTTTCACTTTTCAAAACCTCCTTATCACCTACATTTTATCATAAATTCCGTTTCGTTTCAAGTCCTTTTATAAAAAACAAACGAACGAAGCGCATTTTGCGCTTCGTTCGTAAACTTAATGAGCGAATTGACTGTTATAAAGCTCAGAGTAGAAGCCGCCCTTGTCGAGAAGCTCGTCATGCTTTCCGCACTCAATGATTTTTCCGTCGCGCATAACGAGAATTTTATCGGCTTCTCTGATGGTAGAGAGTCTGTGAGCTACGATAAAGCTGGTTCTTCCTTCCATAAGCTCAGAAAATGCATCTTGAATCTTAAGCTCTGTACGAGTATCAATTGAAGACGTCGCCTCGTCAAGTATAAGCATTTCGGGACGTGTAAGCATTACTCTCGCTATGGAAATGAGCTGCCTTTGTCCTTGCGAAAGACCGTCACCGCCCTCGCCGAGTGTGGTATCATATCCGTTTTTCAGTCGCTTGATGAAGCTGTGAGCGTGCGCTGCCTTCGCGGCGGCAATTATTTCTTCGTCCGTCGCATCAGGATTTCCGAAAGCAATATTTTCACGCACAGTACCGGAAGAGAGCCAAGTGTCCTGAAGCACCATTCCGTAAGTCCTTCTGAGGCTTTTTTTAGTGATATTATTTATATCATGTCCGTCAACCGTTATCTTGCCCGAATCTATATCGTAAAACCGCATAAGAAGGTTGATAACAGTAGTGTTTCCGCAACCGGTAGGACCAACTATTGCAATGCGCTCGCCGGGGTTAACAGATAGATTCAAGTCTTTTATCAGAGGCTTTTCCTTCGTGTACGAAAAATCAACTTCAGACAGCCTAACTTCACCATTAGGTGAACTTAGAACAAGCGCGTCCTCGGAGTCAGGCTCTTCGCTTTTTTCATCTATCAGCTTAAGCACCCTCGCTGCCGAGGCAAGCGCGTTTTGAAACTCGGCAAAAATACCGGAAATCTCGTTAAACGGCTTTGTATATTGGTTGGTATAAGAAAGTAAAACGGAAAATTCACCGATAGAAAATGCCGTACCCGCATCCGCCGAATCAATTACCATAATAGCACCGAAGAATGCAACTGCTGCATAAACCACGTTGTTGACAAATCTCGTCGTAGGATTCGTAAGAGATGAGATGAAAATCGCAGAAAGCGTCGCTGATTCAAGCTTTTTTGCTTCTTTGTCAAAGAGGCTCTGAGCGCGTTCCTCGTAGCCAAAGGCGCGCACCAGCTTTCTGTTTCCTATCATCTCGTTGACAACGGATGCGGTCTGCGCCTCGGCTTCTGACCTTGCCTTAAACATGGTAAAGGTACGCTTGCCGATAAACTTTGCTATAAATATCGAAAGAGGGGTAAGGAAAACCACGACCAAAGCTATCTGCCAGTTTATCATCAGCATAAAAACAAGCGTGCCGATTATGGTGAGAACGCCCGTAAACACCTGTGTAAATCCGAGAAGCAATCCTTCCGAGAATCTATCCGTATCGTTTATAACTCTGTTTACAATATCGCCGTGCGATTCCGAATCAATAAACGAAAGCGGCAGAGCTTGAAGCTTGGCAAAAGCATCGTTTCTTATATCTCTGGTTATATGGAAGGTGATGCGGTTGTTTATCGCGGTCATGCACCACCACGATACCGCGGCAGCACAGATGAGCAGAGCGGTATAAATGAGAATTTTTAACACTCCGTCAAGGTCTACGTTGCCGGGAGCGACTATAAGGTCGATGGCCTGACCGATAAGAATCGGAATATAAAGCGAAAGAACTGTAAAAATCAGAGCAAAAAGAATAGAGAAGGGAAGCAAAAATTTATATTTGCCGATATATTTCAGAACTCTGCCGAGAGTTCCTAAGTCTTTCATACTAAAAAGCTTTTTCATCTTGCTACCTCCTTTTTATACTGAGATTCGTAAATCTCGCGGTATATTGGAGAGCGTTCAAGAAGAACTTCGTGGCTTCCGATATCAACGCATCTTCCGTCGTCAAGGACGAGGATTTTATCCGCAGCCATAACGGAAGAGGCTCTTTGCGAAACGATAAATACGGTAGTGTCCGTTAGCTGACGGATGCTTTTTCTGAGAGCGGCATCTGTTGCGAAATCAAGAGCCGACGCAGAGTCGTCGAGAATCAAAATTTGAGGCTTTGAAACAAGGGCGCGAGCTATGGTTAAGCGCTGCCTCTGTCCGCCGGAAAAATTCTTACCGCCCGCTTCAACCTTGGCATCAAGACCGCCTTTGTCCAAAACGACCTTTTCAGCCTGGGCAATTTTTAACGCCTCAAAAATTTCTTCATCTGACGCATCCGGTGCGCCCCAGAGCATATTGTCGCGAATACTGCCCGCAAACAGTACAGCCTTTTGGGGAACGATGCCGACAGCCGAGGTTAAAGCCTCCTTTGAATAACTGTTTATAGGCTTACCAAAGAGGGAAACAGAGCCATCCGTAGCATCGTAAAAACGAGGAATAAGGTTAATAAGAGAAGATTTTCCCGAGCCTGTTCCACCGATGATTCCAATCGTTTCTCCGGTTTCTGCCTTGAAAGATATATCGGAAATTGCGTTTTCTGTTCCATGATAGCACAGCGATACCGAATCGAACTTAACAGCGGGAGAACCGTCTTTTTCAACGTAACAGTCACCGAACGTCTGCGTCGGTGTAATGTCAAATACCGATGAAATTCTCGAAGCAGATGCCAGCGCCTTTGAAATAGTGATAATAAGATTCGCAAGCTTTATAAGCTCAATAAGAATCTGCGACATATAGTTATATAGCGCGATTACCTGACCCTGTGTCAAATTTCCCGAGTTTACTCTTATCGCTCCTACGTCGATAAGCAGTATAAGAGCAAGATTTATTATAACGTAAGTCAGAGGATTCATGAGTGCCGAAATATGACCTACGCGCTTTTGATCACTCGTTAAATTCTGGTTTTCTTCCCTGAATGACTTGTATTCTGCATCTTCCTTTCCGAAAGCGCGAATAACTCTGACACCGGCAAGATTTTCACGTGTTTTTCCGAGAATTTTGTCAACACCGCCTTGCACCTTTTTGTACATCGGCATGGTGATGAACATGATTCCGAAAACAACGAGTGAAAGCAGAGGAATAGTTACGGCAAAAATACCGCCCGAATAAACGTCAATGGTAAACGCCATTATCATTGCGCCGAAAACGACAACAGGCGAGCGCGAGAGCAGGCGAAGAGTGAGATTTAACCCCGTCTGCAAAATATTTGCATCGGTCGTCATTCTCGTTATCATTGTTGCCGTTCCGATGCGGTCAACGTCGGCGTAAGAGAGCTTTTGTAAGTGGGCAAAAAGCGCCGAGCGCACCGAGGTTATAAATCCAACCGAGGCTTTAGCGGCGCAATACTGTGCAAATACGGAAAATCCAAGTCCGATAAGTCCGAGCAAAACGAGAAGAAGCGATAGCGTCAGAATCTTGCCCTTATCCTCTCCTCCAATACCCGAATCAATTATCATAGCAACCACAAGAGGTACTGTAAGCTCAAGCGCCGCCTCAAAAAGCTTGAAAAGCGGCGCAAATATAGACTCTCTTGTGTATTTTTTTAGATGTTTGAGAAGTCTTTTCATCTTTCTATCCGAAATTTCAGTTAGCAAAATTTAACCGTGTAGGTGTAGCTTTCTTCCGCTCCGGGTACAAGGCGAGACATCTCCCTTGTGTCAAAGTTTTCGGGCGTCACACCATCTCGGGGAACGTTCGACCAAGGCTCAAGGCAAATAAATCTTGCATCGGAATTATCGTCCTTCCATACGCAGAAGTAGGGAAGGTTCTCAGACCACTCAAAGTCGATAGCATACTTTGTGTCAGGAGAAGAAAGTCTCGTCTTATCACCTGTTCCAACGAATATCATAGTATCGTTTTTGTAGATTTCCTCTTCGCACAGAGCATATTTTTCATTTTCAATAGCATATTCCTTGCCCTCAGGATTAACGAACGGACCGTTTTGCAAAGAGTGCCAAATAAGAGAAGTCTTTCCTGTAAAATCAAGAGTGAATCTGCCGATATCACCCTCTCCGTCAAGCATAAAGCCCGGGTGCCAGCCAAACATATAAGGAAGCACCTTTTCGTCGGTGTTCTTAACGGTAAATTCGGCGCACAGCTTATCGCCACACAGCTCATACTTTGCAACAAGCTCAAAATCAAACGGATATTCGTTAAGTGTGATATCGTTCTGCGAGAGCTTTAATACAACCTTTGATTCCGTTTTTTCAACAAGGTCAAAAACGCATTTTTTTGCAAATCCGTGTGACTTCATTGCGTATTCCTTGCCGAAAGCCGTAAACTTGTTATCAAGAAGACGTCCGCAAACAGGGAAAAGAAGAGGTGCTCTGTCTTTCCAATATCTCTCGTCACCCTGCCAGATATACTCATGCCCGTCGGCACCCTTGACCGAATGAAGCTCCGCACCCTTATCGCTTATTACGGCGGTAAGAAGCTCGCTTTTAATTTCGTAGTTCATATATTTTCCTTTCAGTGCTTCTTTGTCTCGATTTCGGAAACAACCTTGGCAATAAATTCGTCGACGGTGAACTTACCGCCCTCGCCCTCGGTTCTCGCTCTTACGGTAACCGAGTCAGCCTTCATCTCGTCCTCGCCGACAACTATCATATAAGGAACTTTAGAAAGCTGCGCTTCACGGATACGGTAGCCGAGCTTTTCGTTTCTGTCGTCAAGCTCTGCTCTTATACCCGCCGCCTGCATTCTCTTCGTAACCTCTGCCGCATAGTCGGCAAAATCAGCAACAACGGGTATAACGATAGCCTGGGTGGGAGCGAGCCAAACGGGAAGTGCGCCTGCATACTTTTCAAGAATAAGCGCAAGCGTTCTCTCGTAGCAGCCCATAGAGGTTCTGTGAATGATATAAGGAGTCTTAAGAGTATTGTCGCGGTCAACGTATTCCATGCCGAACTTCTTCGCGAGAAGCATGTCTATCTGAATTGTAATGAGAGTATCCTCTTTACCGAATACGTTCTTTATCTGAATATCGAGCTTAGGACCGTAGAATGCAGCCTCGTCGATACCGATAGCATAGTTACCTTTACCGAGGTTTTCGTCAAGAAGCTTTTCCATAACGCCCTGAGCCTCGTCCCACTGCTCGGCAGTACCCTCGTACTTGTCTGTACGCTTGGGATCCCACTGTGAGAAGCGGAAGGAGCAGTCCTCGCGCAGACCGAGAGTGTCAAGGCAGTAAAGAGCAAGGTCAAGACAGCCCTTAAACTCCTCTGCAAGCTGCTCGGGACGGAGAATAAGGTGTCCCTCTGAAATTGTGAACTGTCTTACTCTGATAAGACCGTGCATCTCGCCCGAGTCCTCGTTTCTAAAGAGGGTAGACGTTTCGCCAAGACGCATGGGAAGCTCTCTGTACGAGCGCTTTTTGTTAAGGAATACTTGATACTGGAAGGGGCAGGTCATAGGACGAAGCGCAAAGCACTCCTTGGTGTAATCGTCAGGATCTCCGAGAACGAACATTCCGTCAAGATAGTGATCCCAGTGACCTGATATCTGATAAAGCTCGCGCTTTGCCATAAGAGGAGTCTTTGTAAGAAGGTAGCCGCGTCTTTCCTCCTCGTCCTCGATCCATCTCTGAAGTCTCTGAATAGTTCTTGCACCCTTGGGCAGAAGAATTGGAAGACCCTGACCGATAGAATCAACGGTGGTGAAGTACTCAAGCTCACGGCCAATCTTGTTGTGGTCGCGCTTAAGCGCCTCCTCCTGCTGTGCTACGTATGCATTCAGCTCGTCTTTGGTGGGGAACGCAATGCCATAAACTCTCTGAAGCATCTTATTATTCTGGTCGCCCTTATAGTAAGCGCCTGTGCATTGAGTAAGCTTAAATGCCTTGACAGCTCCCGTGGAGTGAAGGTGAGGACCTGCGCAAAGGTCTGTGTACTCGCCCTGGGTGTAGATAGAAATTTCAGCGTCCTCGGGCAGCTCTTCTATTCTCTCAACCTTGTACGGCTCGTCGAGCTTCTTCATGAGTTCGATAGCCTCCGCCTTTGAAAGCACTTTTCTTTCAATAAGAAGATTTTCCTTAACTATCTTCTTCATCTCCGCTTCAATCTTGGTAAGGATCTCGGGAGTGAAGGAGATCTCGGCGTCAAAGTCCTGGAAATATCCCGTCTCGGTAGCAGGACCTATCGTCTGCTTTGTGTTCGGGTAAAGGCGCTTTACCGCCTGTGCCATAATGTGTGCCGCCGTGTGTCTGAACACCTCGGCACCTTCCTTGTCCTTAAATGTGAGAAGCTTAACCTCTGCTTCACCGTCGATAAGCGTCGAAAGCTCCTTCGCCTCTCCGTTTACCATAGCGGCAAGAACCTCGCGCGATACGTTGCCATAGACAGCCTTGGCAGCCTCGTAAACCGAGGTAGCCTCGCCCTCGTAAACCTCTCCCGTCTGAAAAATAATTTTCGTCATAATATTTTCTCCTTTTCGGTAATTTTACAATAAAAAACACCCCGAAAGACAAATTTGCCTTTCGGGGTGAGGACTTTGTTATACAACAATTTCGAATTTACATAGTCCCGCACGGTTCCACCCGAGCGATTAACTCATTAAATATTAAATTTCCACGGCGTATCCACGTTTGTGGATTTCATCTGCCAAAGGTAGATTTCATTCGCATAGCGAATTTAACTTGCCCAAAGGGCAAATTTCATCGCGAGCCTGCTCGCCGCGCATAGCCGGTACCTTATGGGCGAATTCTCCGTACTTTCAGCAACCGACGGCTCTCTGTGCAACCCGTATCCATAAGACATATTCTAATGAAAATATCTTATCACAAAACGTATGTTTTGTCAATAGATTTCAAAAAACTATTTACAAATTCCAAAAAGTAGTGGGCGAGCCCCAAATGCGGCTCGCCTCATTATCTATAAAAGCTATCGAAAATAAGAAATTGTTTCCTACAAGTTAAGAAATGTATAAGAATTATTAAAATCTTGTAAAACGCATTGACAAACCGAACCAAAATTTGCTATAATACATACAGAAAAAAACAACACTCGAAAGGAATATTAATTATGAAAGAGTTAAAAATCAAGCTTACCAACGTCCAAGACATTCGTGATTTTGTAAACGAGGTTATTCTTGTTGATTATGAAGTCGATCTTGTTCAGGGCAGATACACCATAGATGCAAAATCTATTATGGGAATTTTCTCTCTCGACCTTCTTTCTCCAATCACCCTTGTTGCTCATAGCGATAAGGCAGACGCATTCTTTGCAAAGATAGCGAAGTTTATGGCATAATTATGACGGGATCTCTGGTGCTCCTTGAGGTCCCGTTCAATTTATTTAATTTAATGAAGGGAAAAGGATATGAAAAGATTTTTTTTAGCCGTAGCAGTAGCTATTATGGCTCTATCCTTTAGCGGATGTAGTTATATTGCGCCGACGTTTTCCGTAGGATCGGAAAGTGTGCGTATAACCTTCGTTGACGGTGATATCAGCGAGACGAAAGAGTTTTCTTCCTCGTCTGCCATAGATTATCCTGAGAAAAATGCAAAAGGTAACGAACTGTTTTCCGGTTGGTACTACGACTCCGAATGTACGGTTCCCGTTATGGCAGGCGATTCGCTGAAGGGTGACGTTACTCTTTACGCAGGCTATACTGTCAACTACGAAGCAGTGACTAATGAAATATTTTCAAGCCATATTAAAGCAAACGTTGGAATAGAGGTCAAGAGCGTACAGGGCGGATTTTTCGGCGGTAGCGCAAACTCCTCCGGCAGCGGCGCGATATTTGCAGAGGATACCGTTTATTATTATCTCTTAACCAACGACCACGTGGTCACACCATCCCCCGGATACACGGTCATCTCGTATACGGCGGTTGACTGCTATGGCAACGAGTATTCGGCATCTCTTATTGATACCTCTCCCGAGTATGACCTAGCGGTGATGCGGATACCTAAGGGAAACGCGGAGCTTTTTGTGCTGGATATGGCAGGTGAACCCGCGGAGCGAAAAGATTTCGTTGCCGCGATAGGACAGCCCGCCGGAATGAAAAACGCTGTGACCTACGGAAATATTGTAAATATTGAAGTTTTTGACGGCGGCACCGACACGTCGGATGAAACGTCTATTGATTTTCCTATAATTTGGCATGATGCACCCGTAGACCACGGCTCCAGCGGAGGAATACTTCTTAATTCTTCCCTCGAGCTTGTCGGTATCAATTTTGCAATAGGCACCTCCGAGGATGACGGCTTTATTTGCGGTTTCGCTGTTGGAATAAACGAAATAAAAGAATATCTATCTTATTTGAATATATTTAATTAATTACAAAGCGGTTATCTCAAAAAAGGGATAACCGCTTTGCCGTTTACTATACAATTTTTGTCAATATATATATTCCCTCAAGAATCACAAGGTGCAGCGGATAGAATAGATAGAAGAAATATTTCATTTTCCACTTGCCACGCTTCTCGGAATACAGAAGAAGCGGAACGAGTGCCAAAAGCCCCCACCACGCGAAAGCCATGCCTTTTATTATTGCAAGAGCCGCGATACCGACACCAAGGCACAGAACTCTTAGAGGAATACAGTCGAGTCGATTCAATATTTTAGGTGCATTCGAGTCTTTGAAATCAAAAAGACTTGCTAGCAGGGGCATAATACAACCGACAAAGCCGTAATCTATCGTGAGGTACGTGTTTAATACGTAAGTGCCGATAACTCCTGAAACAAAAATAACACCCGACAGTATTTTTTTATATACTCTTGCATTATTCGAAAAGCAGGTTTTCTTAAAATAGTCCAGTGAATATATTAATAGGATAGAAATAGAAAACGTGACGAGTATACTCATGTATAAGCCCCCGCCATCGACGAAGAAATAAACCGTCTGGCAAATTACCGCCAGAATAAAAACGGAAAGAAAGTATTTTAATTTATTCCTGGTATATCTTGCGCCCTCCGATATCATAAACGCAAATATCGGCATTGACAGCCTTCCTATGCATCTGAAAATTATCATAGAGGGGAAGAACATAAGTCCGACGTGATCTATAACCATAAATATAGCCGCAAGGATTTTTAACTGATTTCCCGAAATTAGCTTTGTATTCATATAAATGTCCTTTTTGAAATTTACAAATCTATTTTATATTAATGAATCCAAAAAGTCAATATTTTTTCACGAAACTATTGACAACGAGAAGTAACAGTGTTATAATAAAACAGACGGTTGAACAATTGTTCAACTATAAAATCGAAAAAGGATATAAAAAATGAAGCTAATATACGAAAAAAACGCGCCCGACTGTGAGTGCGAGGA
>JAZOAA010000127.1:0-5864 GCA_045595265.1 Eubacteriales bacterium | reverse complement strand
TATCAAAGTCTACGAGATTAACAAAGCAAAGGCCTGTAAAATCCTTATCTAAAAGCTCGCTAACCTTTTCCATACCCTCATCGTTGTTGTGGGTCGGATAGGTTTCGGTAAGCCCCGACATCGCGAATATATCACCGATTTTTCCCACACCGATCATATCAAGCCCCATGCCCGAGATTTTGTTTAACATAGTGTCCTCGGGGGGAACAAGAGAAAAGTCGCGGCGGTTTTCGGTGCGCTTATATTCGGGTGCAATGCCTATAAACGGACGGGCAATTACGCGTCCGACACCGTACTCACCGCAAAGCAGACGGCGGGCAGTGCCGCATATTTCATAAAGCTCATCTATCGGAACGACGTCCTCGTGAGCCGCAATCTGAAATACACTGTCGGCAGAGGTGTAAACAATCAAATTTCCTGTCTTGACGTGTTCTTCGCCGTAATCGCGAATTACGTCCGTTCCCGAATATGGAAGATTACAAATTACTTTGCGACCCACTTCTTTTTCAAATGCATCTATTAGCTCTTTTGGGAATCCCGAGGGGAAGGTTGGCATCGGAGCTTTTGAAATGATACCCGCCATTTCCCAGTGTCCCGTGGTAGTGTCCTTGCCCATGCTGCGCTCTGTAAGGCGCGCGTAGGTTGCTTTTGGTTTAGGGGATTTTTCAACAGCAGTTACGCCGTCAATGCATCCAAGTCCCAGCGAACATAAATTAGGGAGTGATAAAAGTCCCGTGCCCGCTACTCCGTTCAGCGTGTTAGCACCCGCATCGCCAAAGGCGGCAGCATCTGGTGCCTCACCTATGCCGAAGGAATCCAGCACGATTAAAAAAACACGCTTCGTCATGACATTGAAACCGCCACGTTCAGAGCAATCGTCATCATATCGGTAAACGTCGTCTGACGCGCATCGGCATCAAGCGCTTCGCCACGCATGATATGGTCGGAAACTGTACAGATAGCCAGGGCGCGCTTTCCGGCGGCGGCAGCGTTCATATAAAGAGCGGCAGCCTCCATCTCAACACCGAGAACGCCCATTTTGTACCAACCCTTATTAAATTCGGGGTCGGCATGATAGAATATATCGGAGGATAACAGATTGCCAACCTTGTAGCGAACACCAATCGCTTTAGCCTCTTCAACCGCGCGTGAGAGAAGCTCAAAGCTTGCAATAGGAGCGTAATTTCCGTTAAGCTTGTACTGATCCTGGTATGCGGAATTTGTGCACGCACCCATTCCGATAATAACGTCTCTTAACTGTACGTCATCTGCAAGTCCGCCCGCAGATCCGATACGGATAATGTTTTCAACACCAAAGAAGTTGTAAAGCTCGTATGAATAAATACCAATAGAGGGCATACCCATACCGCTTGCCATAACCGAAACGGGAACACCTTTATATGTGCCGGTATAGCCTTGAATACCGCGAACGTTGTTAACAAGCTTTGGGGTTTCAAGGAAGGTTTCTGCAACGAATTTAGAGCGGAGCGGATCTCCTGGCATTAAAACGGTTTTTGCAAAATCAGCAGATGTTGCCTTGATATGAGGTGTATGTTGACTCGTCATAATAATCTCCTTAATATGCAGAATTGCTTTCTTCGCTTTTTGCGATTTTTACAATACGGCTCGTGCCTAAACGCGTAGCGCCTAGTTTAATAAAATCTTCGGCGTCTTTAAGGGAAGCAATGCCGCCTGCCGCCTTGATTTGAACACCCTCGCCGACATGCTTTGCGAAGAGTGCAACGTCTTCCTTTGTAGCACCCGCGGTAGAAAATCCGGTTGAGGTTTTAATAAAATCAGCGCCCGAAGCTGTTACAAGCTCGCACATTTTGATTTTTTCATCTTCTGTAAGAAGACAGGTTTCGATAATAACCTTAAGTATTTTTTCTCCACAGGCCTCTTTTAAGCTCTTAAGCTCATATAAGATTTCATCATACATTCCGGACTTTAAGTGACCGATGTTGATAACGGTATCAATTTCGTCAGCTCCGTTTGCAAGCGCGTCCTTACATTCAAAAACTTTTGTTGCCGTGGTGGAATATCCGTTAGGGAAACCGATTACAGTACAAATCTGAAGCTTGTCGCCAACGTATTCCTTCGCCTGTTTTACGTGAGATGCAGGGATACAAACAGATGCGGTGCTGTATTTTATTCCATCATCACAAACCGCTTTGATTTCGGACCAGGTAGCTCCCTGGGCTAATAAAGTGTGATCGCATTTGGCAAGAATTTCCTTGATGTTCATAAAGTCTCTCCTCGTTCTTTCTTTTGACGTTGTATTTTTTCGTGCCAACAGCGATGGCACATGGCTACGTATGTTTCATTTCCTCCGATCATTACCTGATTTCCCTCGGTTACCACGCGATCTCCGTCCAGTCTTGCGTTAACTGTGGCCTTCGAGCCGCAGGTACAGATAGTCTTGATCTCCGAGATGGAGTCGGCAATTTCGAAAAGGCGCTTGCTTCCCGAAAAACAGTGACATAAGAAATCGGTGCGCAAGCCAAAGCACAGCACGGGGCGGTCGTATTCATCAACAATATGACGAAGCTGGTCAACCTGCTCCTCTGTGAAAAACTGACACTCATCTGCAATTATAACGTCTGCATCAATGTGTTCCGTTATGAAGGTAGTGAACAAATCGGTATTTTTTTGTATAGATTCGCAAGGCGCATAAAGTCCAATGCGGGATTTGACGATGTTTTCACCGTCACGGGTATCAATAGCAGGCTTGATTAACCATACCTTCATACCGCGTTCTTCATAATTGAATTTTGTTGTTAATGCCTGAGCCGTTTTTGACGATCCCATAGCACCGTACTTAAAATATAATTTAGCCATCTTAAAAACTCCATATTTTATCTTTTATATTATATCATAAAAAAAATAAAAAATAAAGAGTAAATATGAAAAAATGTGTAGTAGGATATAATATATGGAAGAAATATGATATTCAACAGCAGAAAATGAAAAACGCACCCTTATTGTGAGTGCGTTTTTGTATTTACCAATATTAGTTGGAAATGTAGGGGAGAAGTGCCATCTGGCGAGCTCTCTTGATAGCTACGGTGAGCTGTCTCTGGTGGAGAGCGCAGTTGCCGCTAACACGTCTGGGGAGGATCTTTGCTCTCTCAGAAATGAACTTTCTGAGCTTTGCAATATCCTTGTAATCGATATCGTTTACCTTGTCCTGGCAGAAGATGCAAACCTTCTTTCTTCTGTGATTAGGACGAAAGGCGGGACGCTGTGTATCGTTTCTATCCATTGTAGATAATCCGTAAACCTTTCCGACTCACAATTTCTGTATTGCTCTTTCCGCAGTGAGTCTAGCGGAGAGAGGACGAGCTTTTCCCGAATTAGAAGGGAAGGCTCTCGTCGCCCGGAATTTCTTCAAAATTAGAATTTTCGGCAGTACCGAATGAGGGAGTGCCGTACGCTTGAGGCGTATAGCCTTGTCCTGCAGGCTTGTCTTGTGCGCCCTGAGATGCTGCTGCGGGTGCGCCAAAGCTTACTTCGTCTGCCACAACCTCAGTAACGTATCTCTTCTGTCCCTGATTGTCGGTCCAGTTTCTCGTCTGCAGACTTCCGCAAACGATGATGCTGCTGCCTTTCTTAAAATAGCGGGAAACAAACTCAGCCTGTTGTCTCCAAGAAACAATATTGATGAAGTCAACTGATTGCTGACCCTGATCCGCCTTGGAATAACGGCGGTTAACGCCGATAGAGAAAGAACAAACGGAAATTCCGCTTGTAGTCTGCTTAAGCTCGGGATCGGCTGTCATATGTCCCATAAGGATAACCTTGTTTAAGTCTGCCATTTTTCCGCCTCCTAGTCAAAAATTATGCCTCGGTTGCTTCTGCAACTTCGACGGTCTCCTCAGCTACAGCAGGAGCTGCCGCCTCGGACTTAGCTGCCTTCTCGCACTTGGTCGTGGTCATGTAACGCATTACACCCTCGGTGATACCGAAGACACGGTCAAGCTCGATGGGGAAGCTGGGTTCGCTCTTGTAATCAACAAGCACATAGTATCCCTCGTTTACGTAGTTGATAGGATACGCGAATCTGCGCTTGCCCCACTCGTTAACGTTAACGTCGCTTGCGTTCTCGTTAATAAGTGCTACGAACTTCTCAACGAGAGCCTTAACGTCATCCTCAGCAAGAGTTGCGTTAACAGCAAAGAGAGTTTCGTAAGAACAAATCTTCTTTTCCATCTGAAATTTACCTCCTTTTGGTCATTTGGCCGTCTTTCGACAGCAAGGGGCCCGGACATAACAGTCCAAACTACCAAGATAGTATATCACAGAGTGTTCTGTTTGTCAAGGTGTTTTGGAAAATTTTTATTTTTAATCTTATAAAATTAAGTTGATTTTTTTCATTAAATATAGTATAATATACATTTGGAGGTGAATTTGCTATGATAATTGAAAAAGCGTATGCTAAAATAAACCTTTTTCTTAACGTCACAGGCTGTCGTCCTGACGGATATCACGATATTGAGTCTGTTATGCATACGGTCGACCTACATGACAGTATAAGCATTGAAGCAAAAGACTCGGATAAGCCCGAAATAATATTGTCGGCAAATTCTCCGATTCTTTCGTCGGATTCTTCAAACCTTGCCTACATAGCGGCAGAAAAATATCTTTCCAAATATGGGATAGATGCCGAAATAACGATAAATCTTGAGAAAATAATACCCATAGATGCAGGTCTTGGCGGCGGATCGTCCGATGCTGCGGCAACGCTTCGCGCTCTTAATAAAATTTATAATGCTGCAAAGCCGGGGGAGCTTTTGGATATTGCTCTGTCGATCGGCAGCGACGTGCCTTTTTGCCTTATAGGCGGGACCTCATACTGTTGCGGCAGGGGAGAAATATTGACTCCCATAACCGCAAAGAGTAAAATGCATTTTGTAATAGCAATAGGCGGCGAACGCACGTCTACGCCCGAGGCTTATCGCAGGCTTGATAATCTTTATTCCGAGACGGGATTTCCCGAAAAGTCAGAGCTTTGTGAAAAAATGTGCTCAGCTCTTGGTGTATCAGATGATATTTCAAGCTGTGTCTACAACATTTTTGAATCTGTTACAAATATTGACGATGTGAAAAAAATCAAGGAAGAAATGATGAAAAACGGAGCAAAATCCGCCCTGATGAGCGGTAGCGGACCTTCGGTCTTTGGTGTTTTCAAATCCTCGGAAGATTCTCTGCGCGCTCTTGAAGCACTTGTCGCGCAAGGGTATACAGCCTTCGCTTGCGAATCTGTATGTGATTAGAAATGCAAAGGAGACAGAGCGTATGATATACGATCTTTTAGCCCCTTTTTACGATGCAATAAATGCTGATATTGATTACTTGTCGTGGGCGGATTTTATTGAAAAAATCATCGCGCGTGAATATCAGGGCAGGCCCGAGCTCGTGCTCGATCTGGGTTGCGGAACGGGTAAGATGACCTTGGAGCTTGCATCGCGTGGATATGATATGACCGGGATAGATTATTCTGATGACATGCTTGATGTTGCAAGGTCATCGGCTGAAGAGAAGGGATACGACGTTCTCTGGCTGTCACAGGATATGCGCGAGTTTGAGCTTTACGGCACGGTTGACGTTACGGTTTCCTGCCTCGATTGCATAAATCACTTAACTCGCCCCTCCGATGTAGAAAAGACCTTTTCATTGGTTCATAATTATCTTATTCCCGAAGGTCTTTTTATATTTGACATAAACGGTAAATACAAATTTGAAAACATATATTCCGACCGTTCTTACGTTATGGAAGAGGATGGCGGAGTGTGTATTTGGCAAAATTACTATAATAAAAAAACTAAGATTTGCGACTTTTATATAACACTTTTCGAAGAGGGAAG
>JAZOAA010000126.1:0-32084 GCA_045595265.1 Eubacteriales bacterium | reverse complement strand
ACCATGAATATAGACACCTGCAATAGCACTTCTAAAAGCATCCATACCCTGCGAAACAAACGCTGCGATTATACCGATAGGCGCGCTTATGGGACAGAAGAAGTTTGCCGAGGCAGAGGAGGCGAAGAAGCTCGTAGCAGAGCAGGCAGCCGAGCTTGCAAAGTGCGAGGCAAATGAGGCAGAGCTTGAAGAGAAGGTTAAGTCCATAATGATGGTAATCCCCAACATCATCGACCCCACCGTTCCTATCGGTAAGGACGACTCCGAGAACGTTGAGGTTGAGAAGTTCGGCGAGCCCGTGACTCCCGATTTTGAGATTCCCTACCATACTGATATTATGGAAAAGTTTGCAGGAATCGACCTTGACAGCGCGCGCCGCGTTGCGGGAAACGGATTCTATTACCTTATGGGCGATATTGCGCGACTTCACTCGGCTGTTATCTCCTATGCCCGTGATTTTATGATAGACCGCGGCTTCACCTATTGCGTACCCCCTTATATGATTCGTTCAAACGTAGTAACGGGCGTTATGTCCTTTGCTGAAATGGACGCTATGATGTATAAGATTGAGGGCGAGGACCTTTACCTTATCGGAACGTCCGAGCATTCTATGATAGGTAAGTTTATCGACCAGATAGTACCCGAGGCATCTCTTCCTTATACCCTCACCTTGTATTCTCCCTGCTTCCGTAAGGAGAAGGGCGCGCACGGCATCGAGGAGCGCGGTGTTTACCGTATCCACCAGTTTGAAAAGCAGGAAATGATAGTTGTCTGCCGTCCCGAAGAGTCTCCCGCATGGTTTGAGAAGCTTTGGAAGAACACCGTTGACCTCTTCCGTACACTTGATATTCCCGTAAGAACGCTTGAGTGCTGCTCGGGAGACCTTGCCGACCTTAAGGTTAAGTCCATCGACGTTGAGGCTTGGTCGCCAAGACAGCAGAAGTACTTTGAGGTAGGCTCTTGCTCTAACCTCGGCGACGCGCAGGCAAGACGTCTTAAAATCAGAGTCAAGGGTGAGTCCGGCACTTATCTTGCCCACACTCTTAACAACACCGTTGTAGCTCCCCCCAGAATGCTCATCGCCTTCCTTGAGAACAATCTCAACGCTGACGGAAGCGTAAATATTCCCGTAGCGCTCCGCGCTTATATGGGCGGTAAAGAAAAGCTTGTTCCTATCAAATAATAGGCTAAATGCAAATAAATATTGACAAAAACGGAGAAAATATGACGAATATTCTTATTCTTGCAGGCCCTTCCGGCGTGGGCAAGACGACTCTCGGCCACGCTCTGTTAGAGAGGGATAAGCGCTTTGAGCTGGTGCGCTCGCTTACCAGCAGAGTACCGCGTGGCGACTCGTTTGATGAAGAATATATTTACGTAACGCGAGATGAGTTTTTATCCGTTGCCGAGTCGGGCGGTGTCCTTGAGCAGACCGAGTACGCAGGCAACCTTTACGGCACACCGCGCTCGGAAATTGACAGAATTTCCGGCGAGGGCAGGATACCTCTTTTAATCCTCGACCTCGTAGGTGTGCATACCATAATGAGTAAAAAGTCGGATATCGGAGTGTGCGGCATATATCTCGTAGCTCCGGACGAGGTTCTGGATGCAAGACTTCGCCAAAGATATGGCGAAGACGTCGAGAAGCTCGCATCAAGGCTGGCGCAAAACCGCATCGACCTTGAGAACGCAAGGAACATGAAGGACGAGCTTTTTGCCTTTATTGAAAACGCAGGCGGCATTGACGAAAGCGTGGACAAAGTAGTTAGCGCATTTGAAGATTTTTGTAAAACTAAATAAAATAAAAGGGCTGAAGCCAAGCATTATAAAGCGGTGCTTGTCATCAGTCCTTTTTTTATATTCATTTTGTAGATAATATAACGTTCTTACTCTTAAGTCCTCTGATAAATTGCTTTGGTGATATTCCGTAATAGGACTTAAAGTTTTTTGAAAATACGGCAGGGTCAACTATACCGCACATCTCCGCTATGCGCGAGATGCTTACGTTATCGCCGTAAAGCGACAAAAGCTCCTTCGCTTTTTTCATTCTCACGGTGGTAAGGTACTTTTTCGGTGTCATTTTGGCAATTTCGCAGAACTTCGTGCGCGCATAGTCCTTTGCGTATCCGCTATCGCGAAGAAGTTGAACGACAGAAAGCTCGCAGTCGGAATAATTCTTTTTAATCTTATCCATCATAGCGTAGATTATGGCGGTCGTGTCGCTTTTTGGGTCCTGCACGTTAAGGAGAATAAATCTCACGTAGCTTTCGACAAGAGAGCCGAAGTATTGCTCGTCGCCGAACCTGTTATATAGAGCAAGCTCCGCAAGCTTTTTACCCTCTCCGTAAATATTGTCGATGATGAAGGTTACTTCCTTAATAATAGATAGCTGCTCCGGATTTCCCATAATTGAAATGATATTGTACTTATGCTCCGAGCTTATGCCGTGACTTATTCCGGGAGGAACTATGATTATCGAGCCCTCGGTGCAGGGACGCTCACCGTCCTCGGTGATGAAAACCGCGCGCCCGGTCTGCACCAGCATAATCTCATAGCAATCGTGCGAGTGCATAAGGCTCTGCGAGGTGCTCCACACGGCGGGGTCAATCGTTAAAAAGTCGTCGAACTTTTTGAGATGCATATCTACGTAAAAATCTCTCTCCGACGGAATCCCGTCCTCGAAGTCGTAAACGCGTCTTTTCTCAATATTCAGCGGAGTATCAGACTGCGAGTACCGCGCGTCAACGAGAGAAAAGGATACGTCGTCAAGATACTGTATGCCTCTTATTTTCGTTGCTGAGTGGATAATAAGCGCGCGGGTCGGAAGCTCAAAGCAGCGGGGTATCGGAACGTCGCGCACCTCGGTACGCTCGCCGTCATTTACAAAAATCTTAAGGCGCGAGTCCTTGGTGCTGCTATCTCCGTTATAATATTCAAATCTAATATTATACCACTTATAAACATTGAATATAATATCCTCCGCGCCGAACGCTTCAAGCCTTAGCGAGAGTCTGTTTGCTGTATTGCCCTCTCCTTCCGTCACGTAAAAGCCTAAAGAAACAAGTCTGCTGTTTGCGCGGTTGCAGAACTCAATGTTAAAATACTTCGGTGTATAGTACCATATAGGCTCAAAGTAGTACCGCATTTCAAAAACACACGCGCAAGGCGCGGAGGACAACGCATATCCCTCGATATTAGTGGTACTATTGACGTTATAGGTCGTGTTTGCGGTAAGGATTTTGATAACTCTGTTTCCCTCGTCCGCGGGGTCACAGCTGGAGTAAAAACGCGCGCCGTAAAGACCCCTGAACTCAGGGGTCAGCTCGTTATCGTTTGAAATTATTCTTGCGTGAATATCCATAAAAGCGCGCTCCGTATTCGTTCTGCGGTTACTAAAAACTCACTGCTAGTATTTAATCATATTTTTATTATTTTGTCAATAAGCAATACACCACATTGAGTTTTTTGACACTTTTTTGAAGTAAATAAACAAAAAAGCGAAGAACCGTTGTGATATAATTAACGTGAAGGCAAAGACCAAAAATATAAATTCCTAACGTAACGGAAAGGAGTAAAAATGAAGAAAAAAGCTAAATACGAAACCGCGATACTTGATATAGCTTATCTTGACGTCGGTGACGTAATTGCGACCTCTCAGCCGGGCTCCACCGGTGGAAATATGGAAGGAGACTCGTGGGACGAGGTCTGAAATTAACAAACAAAATTGAAAATTTAGAAAGGAAAACTTTAATGAAAAACACAAAGTTCACAAAAATCGCGATTCTCGCGCTTTCCGTAGCGCTCCTTATCGGTGCGGCTATCGGATTTTCCGTAAACGCTGAGGATGCAGAGCCTCAGTATGAAATCATTGCCAGAAACGTAGTATACGGTGAGACCGTTCCCGTAGTTTACGCTGTAAACGTTGAGGTCGGTTCTGCCGACGCGGCAAACGTTCAGGTTGCTTACTATTATGAAAAAGACGGTAAAGAGTCTTGGACGAATGCAACCGCGCTTGATACCAGCGACGAAAATAACATATACGAAAAAGACGGTAAGCAGTACATAACCTTCGCAACGAACGGCGTTGTTCCTAAGAAGCTTGGTGACGTTATTTTTGCCACCGTTTACACCGGCACAGCTCCCGCAGATGATGCTGTATGGGTTGAGTATTCCGCAGCAGAGTATTTTTATAACAGACTCTACGAGGACGGCTTTGTAAATATGGAAGAAGCTGACGGCAATGATTATCAGAAAAAGCTTCTCTACGAGGCACAGCTTGAGTATTCTACCCGCGCACAGCTCGTTCTTGGCTACGAAGA
Source organism: Eubacteriales bacterium (assembly GCA_045595265.1). Taxonomy (GTDB): domain Bacteria; phylum Bacillota; class Clostridia; order Oscillospirales; family CAG-272; genus UBA1740. The sequence goes on along the minus strand of JAZOAA010000126.1, from coordinate 27,765 downwards.
GGGCGAAACTCTCGTAAAGGCTTATAACTATGCATATAGCACAGACGAATACGGTAAGGTAAACGATGCAAAATCTGCCTTTGACGTTGCTACCGTAACCGCTACTTACAATAATGATGAAACTCCTCTTAAACTCGTCGGTTGGACTGTAACCTATAAAGATATAGATGGTACCGATAAGACCACCAAAGAATACGGTCCGAGCGATGCTATTGATGTTGAGGGTGTAACTTGTATCGAGCCTAAGCTTGAAGCGCACACCTGTGCCGATAATAACGGTGACCACTTCTGCGACTCCTGCACCGATAGAATTTCGTACTGTGCAGACTCCGATTCTGACGGCAGATGCGACGTATGCAAGCTTTACAGCTTTGAGTACACCGTTAAGAACACCGTAACTCTTTACACCTATGACAACCTCACTGATAAGAACCTGATTAAGCAGGATACTATCACTGAAGAGGATACCGTAGCAAGCTATTACGGTTACGCAGGTCAGCTTATTGCCGACCCCGCTGACGCAACCAATAAAGTATTGCAGGTGCTTGTTAACGACGGTAATCAGAACTCCGATACCAGTTCCGGGGTAAATAACATATCTAATATTAAGCTTGTTCCTCAGGTGGTGAATGAGGGCGGCAAGGTACACGTTATCGAGTTTGATTTCAATCTTATGCATTTCCAAGCGAAATCGGGAACTACTATAAAGGATCCCTTCTCCATCTTTGCGTACGACGCAGAGGGAAATTGCCTCGGTGAGCTTCAGCATTATAGCAGCAATGCAAATTATGGAGGATTCCTTTGCTTTGACTCTATAACCAATGAGGAAACCCCCGACCTTGAAAACAACTATCACTTTGGAAACAACTCACCCCGTACAACTAGTGAAAACGAACCCAGCGACTATGCTATGTTCGATGCAGAAAAATGGTATAGATTCAGATTTATCTGGAACGAAGCAGACAATTCGCTCTACTTTGATGTATCCTTCGATGAGGGCAAGACTTGGTATAAGGCATACAATGGAGATAGAGCAATTCAGACAGCTTTTGGTACTGATGCAGCTTACGTTCAGATCGAGTTCTTGAATTGCTGGCAAAAGGCGTATGAATATCTCTTCGACGATCTTGATTATACTATCGTTGATACCGTTCCCACACGTCCCGACACTGTTGGTAACGACTCTGTCGAGTTCCCTAACGGCAGATAATAATTTTCGAGTCTTTTGACTCAATACTACTAAGTAACTGCTTCATCGCGGCTTTTGCGCACGACCAAAAGCCGCGATTTTTAACCTAAGCCCTCCCCGCAAGGTGAAGGCTAATATAAGCCTTCTCTAAGGAAGAGAAGGTGGGCTTTGGAAACTTGTTTTCAAAGCTCGGATGAGTATGTTCGAGAGTCGGCATCACCACTGTGTGCCGTTTTATAGCGAAAAAAGCTCTTAAAAGCAAATATTTATTTACAAAAACACACATTTATTAGAGATATGTATACTGAAAATAACATCATAACCGAAGAGCGCCTCTCTGCTCTTCGTGAGATAAGAAATAAAAAAAGAGATGAGGACTTTGCCGCTCTTGTGTCCGTTATGGGCAAAGGGGCGGTGGAAGAGGTGCGTAAGATTTACGATATGTTCGACCACCGAATGCTCATCTGGCTTGCGGGACTTTGGGAGCCGTCTGTCGGCGGATTTTATTATTCAAATTCCGCAAGAGATTACGAGGGATTTCTCCCCGATGTCGAGTCTACAAATCAGGCGATAGGCTTTATCACCAGGCAGTGCAGACTTTGCAAAGGTGAAGAAAACGGAGAAATGCCTATAACCAAGCTCCCCGAAAGATTCGCGAAGAAAATATGCGCGTGGGCGTATGAGCTTCAGGACGAGGACGGATATTTTTATCACCCGCAGTGGGGCAAGGATATATCCGAAACCCGAAAGGGAAGGGACGGCATGGCAGCCTGGCGCCTCATTGAGCCGCTGGGCGTTGAGTGCAAGTACGTAAGGCTTGGAAAGAGGGCGAATACGGGAGAAAAAAAGAGAGGTCTTCCCGAGTATCTTTCTTCGCTCGAAGCCTTACAGGAGTGGCTTGACAGTAAGGAGCTTGAAGGTCGCTCGTACTCATTTGGCCATTATATTAATTCCACGACCGGCTACTTTTTCAGCGCCGGACAGGAATATATAGACCTTCTTGTAAAGTGGCTTAATGAGCATCAAAATCCCGAAAACGGCCTCTGGGAAAGCAAAGTAACCTATGACGCGGTTTCGGGACTTATGAAGCTTGGACTCTGCTACCCCGATTTTAATGCATCGCTGCCTTATCCGGAAAAGTCCTTTGAGAGCGCTATGTCGGCGGTTCTCTCCGACGAGCCGGTAACGTTCGGCTGTGAATTTTATAACGCGTGGGCGGCTATAAACGCATCTATTAAGTCTATGGAGTTTTCAGGCGACCTTGCCCTTGCCGACAAGTGCAGAAAAAGACTTCTCGAAAAAGCTCCCGAGCTGATAAGGGTAACGGGTGAAAAAATGGCAAAATGCAGAGTCGCAGACGGCAGCTTCGCTTACTTCACCGAGGAGTCGGGCAAGACCTGCCCGAAGTCACAGGGCGTTCCCGTGGGACTCGATAACGTTCGCGAGGGTGACGTAAACGGTAACGGCTGCTCCACCCAAGCGCCGTTGAAACATATGTTTGCTGCCTTCGGAGTGATCAACCCGCCATTCTTCTGCGAAGAGGATGCGGAATTTCTCTTTGAGCTTATGGATGCGAGGGTAACGGTGGCTAAAAAGCCCAGACCCTTGTCTTGATCTTTATACTTCAAATTTGAGGAAAATGATATGAAAAAAAGTATAACTTCATTACTTCTTTTACTCGCGCTTACGGTGCTTTTTGTTTCGTGCACGCCGAGCGAAGAGCAGGAAGAAACCCCGGCGGGTGAAAATGCCGTATGGGGCGCGGGAATAGATACTTATCTTGTTGTAGATAGCAATGATTGGGACGTTTACGGATTGCCTAATAAGCTCCAGTCCTACATCACCTCGGTATCGGGTGAAAAAACTATTCTGCGTGATAAGAGTGACGATAGCATGAAGCATATCGTATCTCTCGGCGATACGGGAACGGCTGTTTCAAAAAAGGCATATCAGGCGCTTGACGACGTGTTTAACGCCTCATCCGCCTATGAGAACGGTACAAGCTCGTGGCTTATCTATGCGGAATCCGGCTCGCTCGCGATAGCTTATACCGATACTCTTGCAAAAATCGAGGCGGTAAACTACGTGATGACGAGCATTAAGGACAGCGCCTACGAGCCATCTCGCGGCCTTGTTTACAGCGGCTCGTTCGATACCAGAGAGCGCCTCGACGTGCTTCGTGACGAGTCGAGAAAAGAAGAGCTTGTCTACGTGGAAGAAACTCTTGGAAAGGGCGCGGCAGATGCTCTTATGAGGCTTTACTCGCTTTACGACGAGGAGCTTTACGTTTGGCTTGCTAACCTTTATTGTCCCGACGTCGGCGGATTTTATTACTCAAATTCCGCAAGAGACAACGAGGGCTTCCTGCCCGACCTTGAGTCAACCTACCAGGCTCTTGCGATGCTCGGAAACTCGGGAATCGCGCAGCTTTACAGGAATCCCATAAGCGATGACCTCTCGTATAAATGGGCGGCAATGCTTCCTTATGAGATAGGAGAAAATATTCTCGCCTTTGCTAAATCCCTTCAGGAGCCTGACGGATATTTCTATCATCCTCAATGGGGTACGGGCATCTCCTCTTCAAGAAGAGGACGCGATGCCGGCTGTGGCAAGAGAATCATTCTCGCTATGGGCTCGAATCCTAATTATACTATAAAATATGACGTAGACCCCACTTCATCGCTCCATCCGGTAACCGACAAGCTGGGCGGCAGCACCGTGGTCGCAGTGTCTAAAGTAGTTGCAACCGCGGCCGTATCCGATAGTGAGAAGTATTCGTCCGAAGCAAACTTCATCGCGTATCTTGAGGAGCTTTTCGCATCCGGAAACTCATACAGCGCGGGAAATACGATAAACGCTACCATCGGTGCAATTCAGGGTCACGGACTTCGCGGCACGCTTTGCAACTGGCTTATAGATAAGCAAAACCCCGAAAACGGTCTTTGGGAAGATGAAGTAACCTATCAGTCTGTAAACGGACTGATGAAGCTGTGCGGCGTTTTCGGAGGAGACTATCCTTCATTCCCAAATCCCGAGCGCGCTCTCGATTCCGCTATGGAAATAATGAAGCGCCCGATAGACGACGGACTTGATGCTATTACTACGGTTTACAACCCGTGGGTAGCTATGTATAATCTGCTGAACCGCGCCGGAGAAGAGAAAAAGGCGGAGCTTCGTAAAGAGCTTTATGCAAATTCCAGAGAAATTTTCACTATGATGGCGCAGAAGCTCGCTCTGTTCAAGAAATCCGACGGCGGCTTCTCCTATAACCTTGAGTTTTCCGCGGCGTATTCTCAGGATGCCCTGGTGGCAGTCAGCGGAAGCGCCGAGAGTGACGTAAATGCAACGACGATAGCTATTTCTACCGTAGCCAGATATATGAGCAAGGTGTTTGGAATTACGTTCCCCGAGGTATATTCGGAATACGATTCTATATACTTCCTTGAAACTATGGACAGAATGTATAGCATCGTAAAGAACAGAATGGAAGAGCCTGAGGTTGAAACCTTTGACGATTTCGTCCCCGCTGACAGCGAATATAAGGGTAACGTAGTCATCAATCCCGGAAAATACGTTACTAATAATATAGGCGATATGGGCGGTAACGTATGGTTTGAGTCAAATGTGGTTCAGAACCCGAAATCAGACGAGCATGACCTCGTTCTTGGGTCGGCTGACAGAACGTATCCGGACAGTGATAAGAAGATTGCCACGGAGGCGAGCAGAAACGAATTTAAGATTTCAAACTTTGCAACCGTCGGAAACTGCTACGTTTTCGAGGCTGATATGCTGTTCTCATCGGTTGAGGATGCGTCAGCGCCTCTTGCGCAGCTTACCTTCGTCAGAGAGGGATCCAAGCTTATCACCGCGTGGGTTGACTTCTATCAGTATGAGCGTTTTGGACAGAAATACATAAGAATACAGGATTATTTGGCTGGTGCCGACGGTGTAAAGGATACCGAGGTTGTTGCCGGACTTCCGGTTGACGAGTGGTTTAATCTCAGAGTTGAGATGTATAAGGAGTACACCGGTGAAAGCTCAGCGCTTAATATAACTCTTAAGTTCTACGTGAACGGCACTCTTGCCGGCATCAGCGACTCGGCACAATATGAGAAGGGCGCTTATAAGGACTTCGTGGTAAGTGCCATAAGGCTTTCGTATTACAGGCACACTCCCTCAGAGGTTTATCTTAACAACGTCCTCGCCGCAAAGACGGGTCAGAGCTACTCCTACGAGGGTATGGGCGGTGTTGATGATACGCCTGTTTCCGATAAAAAGCATGTGTATGGCTTTGATAACGAAATTCCGAATTCCGACGCTTTCTTTGGCGAGATGTTCTATAAGCACGAGGATCACGGACTCACGTCTGTAAATCCGTCTGATTGGACAGACTCTCTTGATAAGCTTTACGGCACTAAGGGCGGAGTTAAGCTGTATCACGATTCCGACCCGGAGAGCGACGTGAATAAGGTAATAAGAGCTTACTCGCAGAATACGGAAAGCTCTGCCTACGACGCTACTCTTTACGTACAGGAGCAGCTTCTTGCCGAGGGCGGCACTACGTGGGAGATTGAGTTTGATTACTATTTCGAAAAGCTAAAGTGGATTTTCGCTGATAAATTCTTCACCCTTGAGCTTCAGAACACGCAAGGATCGTCTATCGCGTCGCTAAGCTTCAACGGACTCAATTGGAAAGAGACGAATAACACCGACCGACTCGGAATTTCTCTCTCAAACGGTAAGACTCTTGATAATATAGTTCTTTCCGATGCTACGTGGTACACCTTTAAGGTAGTTTACCATTACGATAGCGCAAATCCAGAAAACTCTATGATTCTTATATACGTTCTCTCAAAGGACGGATACGTATGCGTAGCTAACGAAAAGGTCGGCGGCAAGATGGGAGTCATTGACAGAGTTGGCTTCAACTTCCACTGCTATAAGATAAGAGGAACTCAGTATATAGATGACGTTTCGGTTTCCAGAACAGACCTTAAATACGTTAACGAGGAGGTCGTAGAAGGCGAAATAGAGCTTCCGGATATGGTGGATAACAAGATTTACGTAGACACCTCGTCAAGAGGGGAGGGAAAATACGTAAATGAAGCTATAAGCTACGAAAACAAGACCTTCGAGCAGCTTGTTAAAGACAAAAAGATTTCCACCAGCGTTATTCGCGGCGACGGTGTGGCTGACGGTAACAGAGAGCTCGGCACACCTCTTCATGAGGGAAACAAGGTTCTTTATTACAGCACTTTAGCAAGCGGAAACCACGCCTTTGAATTTATGGCTGACAAGCCTGCGATGGAGGGAATGATATTTGAAACGGATATCAAGCTCGTCGGTGTTGATGCCGAGTCGGGACGTGATATCAGATTTACGGCAACCTCTACTGCAGGCGCGGCTGATGCTGACGTCTGGTGCTTCAATCTTAAAATTCATAAGAATCCCAACGAGAAGATAGGCGGATACATAGTAACCGTCTCGGGATCTGACAAAAAGGTTGTTATCAAGGATTCGCAGTGGTATAACCTTCGCCTCGTAGCAGGCGGCGTTGATGCCGACTCTCCGCTTTCCCTTTACGTCAACGGTACTCTCGTTATAGAAACAACTCTCGGCGAGGACGGTGAAGACGTTAACCTTAAGGGAGCTGTCGGCGTAGAGCTGTATACTCCCGCGACCTATGGCGGTCAAGGCTGGGAGAGAGGCGGTATCTATCTCGATAACACCTACGTAGGCGGTCTTGGCACGCCTCCTAAGGAGACAACCGTTCAGGATTCTTCCAGAGGAGAGGGCAAGTATTCGGATTCCGCCGTGACCTACGAGGGAATAACGTACGAGCAGCTCCTATCGGGAGGAATTATGGTAAACAACCTCTCCCGCGGTGACGGTGTTGAGGCTGAAACCAGAGAGCTTCTCGTAAATAATACGGAAGCTGATAAATCATACCTCAGCTACAAGTCGCTCGGCAGCGGTATTCACTCGCTTAACTTCGCGTGCATTAAGGGCGTATATACAAATCTTGTGTTTGAAACCGATATTAAGCTTTCAGGCGTTGATAATACGCAAACGCGTCCTATCCGCTTCGTAGCCTCGGTTTATAACGGAATCAAGGATGCAGACAGCTATGCGTTTGCCCTTAATATATACGCAAATCGCGACGAGGACGTCGGTGGTTACGTCGTTACCGTATCCGGCTCGTACGATAAGGTATACATCAAGGACGACACGTGGGTAAATCTTCGCCTCGTTGCGTCGGGACTTGATAAGGGAAGCGCGCTTCAGCTCTTTGTCAACGGTGACGAGTGCATCACCACAACCCTTACAGGAAAGATTCCCGCAAACGTCAAGGGCGTAGAGCTTTATACTCCTTCTTCCTACAACGGCGCTCACGGCTGGGAAAACGGTGAAATACAGCTTGATAACACCTACGTAGGCGGATTTGGAGATGCTCCCGAGTATCCCGCATTTACCGAATCATACAGAGATAAAGGAGAGAATAAGGGCAACGCGATAAATTACAGCTCGACAACCTACGAGCAGCTTATATCTAAGGGCTACCTTGCGCAAAACACATACCGTACAGACGGAATAGAGGCAGGTAACAGAACTCTTTCGATAAAGGAAATCGGCGGAAACGTTGCGCTCGTTTACAGCGCTGTAAACAGCGGAAACAACGCTATCAACTTTAAGTCGCAGGCTACGGCATATACGGGCTTCGTATTTGAAACGGACCTTATGCTTGACGGTGTGAACTGCGATAAGGAAAGAGCCATCGCCTTCACCGGCACTTATAATAACGGTAAGGGCTCGGCTGACCTTTGGGCGCTTAATATTAAGATTTATAAAAATCCCGAAATCAGCGTCGGAGGATATATCCTCACAATTGGCAGCTATTCATGCCGTATTGCTGAAAAGGCTTGGGTCAATATCCGATTTGAAGCAAAGTTTGCTTCAAACAACGGCACTTATTCCTTCTACGTAAACGGCGAGAAGGTTGTAACCGACGTTAAGCTGTCGTCGAATATGTCTGCTATAAAAGGCGTTGAGCTTTATACGGCTTCAACCAGCGGCGGAATAGGCTTTACGGAGGGTATGATCTGCCTTGATAATACCTACGTCAGCGGAATCGGCGAGGCTCCCGAGTATGACAGAATCACCTCTTCACAGAGAGGCGAGGGAGCATATAAGGATTACGCTATAAGCTACGAGGGCGTAACCTTCGAGCAGCTTATAAACGACGGTAAAATGGCAGAAAACACCTATCGCACCGAAGGACTTGCGGATAACAAGAGAACTCTTTCGTTCGAGACGGTAAGCGACAGCGCAGCCATGGTATATAAAGCGGTCGCCAGCGCGTATTGCGGTATGAATTTCGTAAAGGATACGACCTTATCCAATAAGGGCTTCGTGTTCGAAACGGATATTATGCTTGACGGTATATCTAACGATATATCCAGGCCGATAGCCTTCGTTGGCTCGAACAATACAGGTACCAATACGGCTAACCTTTGGGGACTTAACATAAAGCTTTATAAGAATCTCAACGCTTCAGAGGGTGGCTACGTCATTGAGCTTAGCGGTACCGAGTGGAAGGGACTTATCCCCGAAGCGACATGGGTAAATATCAGGTTTGAGGCGGCAGAAACGGCAAAAGGCTCAAGCTTTAGCTTCTACGTAAACGGTGTAAAGGTTACGTCAGGTGCTCTGACGGGAGATATCTCATCGCTTAAGAGCGTCGAGCTGTCAACTCCGTCTAACAGCGGTGGCTACGGCTTCGTTTCGGGCGCGATTTATCTCGATAATACTTACGCAGGCTCGATTATTAAGAAACCCAGCAGCGACACCTCGGGCGGACAGCACGACAGCGGAAATATGGATGGCAACGCTTGGGACAACTGATTAAAACCTTAAATTAAAGTTTGGGAGACCGTCACGAGTGACGGTCTCTTAAACGGAGTACTGACACTTTTGAAAATGGCACTTTAGATATAAATGGATACTAAAGTAGGGAAAAAGCACACTTGTTTTTTTAATATCCTTGTGCTATCATAGTAATGTCACATAGGTGACTTGATTTACAATTGAACGGAGATTTTATGAAAAACGTAAACACATTTGGCGTAATGCTCGACGTTTCGAGAAATGCCGTAATGAACATGGATAACCTCAAGGAGTTCCTTAAGGTTCTTGCAAAAATGGGATATAACTGCATGTTCTTGTACGCGGAGGACACCTACGAGGTAGAGGGAGAAGCTTATTTCGGCTATATGAGAGGACGCTATACCGCAGAGGAGATGCGCGAGATGGACGAGTACGCATCTAGTATCGGCATAGAGATAATTCCGTGTATCCAGACTCTTGCGCATCTTACGCCAATAAGCAGATGGCAGCAGTATAAGATGGATACGGACGATATTCTTATGGTTGACGACGAGGGTACGTACAAGCTTATTGAAAATATGTTTAAGACGCTCACCTCCTGCTTTAAGACCAGGAGAATACACGTCGGTATGGACGAGGCGCATATGCTCGGCAGAGGAAAGCATCTTGACGAGTACGGCTATGAGACCGTTGACGTTCTGATGAAGCGCCATCTTAATAGGGTTTGTGAAATAGCTAAAAAATACGATTACGAGCTTATGGTGTGGTCGGATATGTATTTCCGTCCCTGGAATAACGGAGAATATTACACCGGTAAGAAGGAAGTGCCGAAGGAATATATAGACGCTTTGCCCGATAACGTGATTCCCGTATACTGGGACTATTATTCCAAAGACCCGAACCGTTACGACGATATGATATATAACCATACGCAGCTCTCCGATAAAACCTGGTTTGCGGGCGGTGCTTGGACGTGGGGCGGATTTATGCCTCATAACACCTGCTCTATTCAGTGCACACCTCCCGCTATCGAAGCGTGCAAAAAGTACGGCATCAAGGATATTTTCATCACCCTTTGGGGCGATAACGGCGCGGAGTGTTCAAAATACGGCGTTCTTCCCACGCTCTTTATGATAGCGGAGCACGTCAAGGGAAATACCGATATGCCTCTTATAAAGAAGAGATTTGAAAAAATGTTCGGCATCAGCTTTGACGAATTTATGCTTCTCGATAAGCCTAATGAGATTGCCGTTCCAAAGGACGACGTTACACCGGTTAATCCTTGCAAATATATGTTATATTCCGACCTCTTCACAGGCTTCCTTGACTCAACCGTAAAGGTAGGAGAGGGAAAGAAGTATGTCGAATATGCCGACGCACTACGCAAGGCGGGTAAGAAAACCAGAAAGTACGCTTATCTCTTCGACACCGCGGCAAAGCTGTGCGACACGCTTGCCGATAAATACGAGCTTGGCGTTAAGACCCGCGCGGCGTATAAGGTGGGAGATAAGGCAGAGCTTCTCCGTCTTGCAAAGGAGGAGTACACGCGCACAGAGGCAAATCTTAAGGCGTTTATAAAAGCCTTTGAGCGCCAGTGGATGAAGGAAAACAAACCCTTTGGCTTTGAGGTTCAGGATAACCGCCTCGGCGGACTTCTGTACCGTATCGGCTCTTGTAAGAAGCGCCTTATATCCTTCGCTGAGGGCAGGATTTCTTCAATTCCCGAGCTTGAAGAGGATATACTCACCTTCCGCAAGGATAGCGAGAGCATATACTTTAACCTGTTTACAAAGAATGTTTCAGCAAATCCCCTTTAATAAACTAATTATAGATTTTGCCCGCGGGGCAGAATGGAGAAGCTATGTCAAGAGCGTTTTTAGAGCATAAAAAAAGAAAAGTCGCCACCCTTGACGGTGTATGGCGCTTTTCTACTGATAGAAAAAATGTAGGACTCGGGGAAAATTGGCAAAAGGGTATTCCCGCAGCCGATACGCAGATAGTACCGTCCGTCTGGAATACGAAGATGGGACTTCTCGATTACGAGGGCGTGTGCTGGTACGAGCGTGATTTCTATACCGAGGGAGGCACCTTGAGATTTTGCTTTGGCTCTGTGCTGACCGATTGCACGGTCTGGCTTGACGGCGAGAATATCGGCTCTCATTACGGCGGATTTTGCGCCTTCGAGCTTATTGCCGATGACGTCACCGAGGGCGAGCATACTCTCACCGTCAGAGTTGATAACTCGTTTGATGAAGAGTCCATACCGCAAAGATGCGTTGATTGGTATCATTACGGAGGCATCACACGTTCTGTCGGCGTAGAAAGACTCGAGGGAATATGCGTACTGTCGTCAAGACTTGAGTACGAGCTTTCACCAGATATGAAAAAGGCGCGCGCAAGAGTCGCTCTTGAACTTTACAACGCAAGCAACGACTCTCTTTCTGATAATGTTTCCGTTAGCGTTCTCGGAGCTACAATAGAGCAAAAAGTTGAATGTTTGGCACGAGAAAGTAAAGAAATATTTACAAATTACTTTGAAATTGACGGTTTTGACCTCTGGTCACCGACTTCTCCAAAGCTCTATGAGCTTAAAATTGCCACTGCCACAGACGACCTATATGACCGAGTAGGCTTTAGACTTGTATCCGTCGATAAATCCGGAATACTCATAAATAGAAAGCGGGTAGAGCTGCGCGGCGTAAATCGCCACGAGGAGCACGTTGACTTTGGCTTTGCCTTTCCTCCCGCTCTTATGCAGAGGGATATTGATATTGCTGTAAATATGGGTTGTAATGCCCTTCGCGGCTCTCATTATCCCAACGACCCCCTGTTTGTTGATATGCTCGACGAGAGAGGTATACTTTTCTTTTCCGAGATAGCAATCTGGGGCGGCGGCTTCTCAAAGGAGACACTCGCAAACCCGAAGGTTGTAGAGCGAGGTCTTAATATGCATAAGGAGATGGTAAAGCATTATTACAACCATCCGTCCATAATCATCTGGGGAATGCATAACGAGATACTTACCGACACTCCCGAGGGAGTGGAGATGAGCCGTCTGTATTACAGTTATCTTAAAGAAAACGGCGGAAACCGCCTTGTAACGTATGCAACGAACCATCCGCTCACCGACCTTTGCTTTGAGTATTGCGACTTCATTTCTATTAATATGTATATAGGCTGGTACGGCGAGAAGAAGGAGGAGTGGTCGGCATTTCTCGATAAGGTTCGCGCAAGACTCTCCTCGCTCGGCTTTTCGGAAAAGCCTGTGGTTATGAGCGAGTTCGGAGCTGCGGCAGTGTTCGGTCACAGAAGCTTTGATAATACGATATGGAGCGAGCAATATCAGGCTGACCTCATTTCGCATTGTCTTTCGCTCTTCCATGCCGACGGTATGGTGTGCGGCAGCTACATATGGCACATGTGCGATGCCAGAACCTTAAACGACTTAACTCGCGCCAGAGGCTTTAACAACAAAGGACTTCTTAACGAGTACAGACAGCCGAAGGCGGCGTATTTTGCAGCACGCGAGCTGTATTTGAGCTTCGCTTCGGAAAATGAAAAGGAAGGAAATAAACTCTGATGAAAAACGGACAAATATGGCAGGACACTGACGGTAACGATATCCAAGCCCACGGCGGCTGCATTATTAAATACGGTGATACGTACTATTGGTACGGAGAGCACAAGGGCGGTGACAACAAGATTACTCGCTTCGTTTCCGGACAGGAGGTGTCGCGCGTTGACGTTATCGGCATTTCCTGCTATACATCAAAGGACCTTGTAAATTGGAAGTACGAGGGACTCGTGCTGGAGAGTGAAAAAGACGACGTAGCAAGTCCCATTCACACCTCACAGGTAGTTGAGCGCCCGAAGGTGCTTTATAATGAAAAAAACAACAACTTCGTCCTTTGGATGCACATAGACAGACCCGATTACTCCTATGCAGGCGTTGGAATTGCCATCTCGGACTCACCGCTCGGACCCTTTAAGCTCATAGGGACGAAAATCCCCAACAAGCAGGATTCGCGCGATATGACCGTCTATAAGGACAAGGATGGTATAGCGTACCTCTTCCATTCCACAAACAGAAATAAAACCATGAATATAGCAAGGCTGAACGACGATTATACCGACGTTGACGGCTTCTACGTTTCCGCACTCGTCGACCAGGAGAGGGAAGCGCCCGCTGTTTTTGAGCATTGCGGAACGTACTATATGGTAAGCTCGGGCTGCACAAGCTGGGACCCAAACTCCGCCCTCTTTGCAACCTGCTCACAGGTGAACGGAAAGTGGAAGCTTATCGGCAATCCCTGCGAAGGAGAAAATGCAAGGCTTACCTTCTTCGGCCAGTCAAGCTACGTATTCGAGGCGGAGGGCAAATTTTACCTTATGCTCGACCACTGGAAGCCTAACGAGCTGAAAAAATCGGGATATAGCATCCTTGAAATCGAAATTACAGACGATAATTGCCTTGTGATTCCGTGGCGAGATGAGTGGATGGGGATAAATTGCTGAAAAGCTAAATCCGCAACTCTATCCATGCGAAGCAGGATTTCATCACGAAGTGATTTCATCCACATTTGTGGATTTCTTTCGCCACCGGCGGATTTAATTGAAAAAAGCACGCATTGTACCATAAGGCAAATGCGTGCTTTTTTTCTGGCAGGGGTAGCAGGATTCGGACCTACGAATGAGGGAGTCAAAGTCCCTTGCCTTACCGCTTGGCTATACCCCTATATTAAATTTTGGAATCCTGCCACCTGAAGCAGCAAAAGACTCACCTATATAAATACCTATAGTATTTTATCACAAAATTCATTTTATGTCAATATATAAAATCAAACTTTTTCATGATGATTTTGCCCATATATCTATCAGTATTGACATCGCCTTCTCATTATGCTATAATGAAAGAAAAAATTGAGGAAGTAAAACGATGAAAACACAGAAAAAATCAACTTCTCGCTGGCTTATGCTCCTTGTCGGCGTTATTACAATGCTCTTTGCGGGCATTATTTACGCGTGGTCAATACTTAAAGTTCCGTTTGCCTCGGAGCTTGGCTTCGCGCCCGACGCTCTTGCCTTGAATTTCACGTTTACGATGAGCTTTTTCTGTCTTGGCGGTCTTGCATCAAGCTGGCTGGTTAAGAAAATAGGAACAAAGCTTTCTATATTTCTCTCGGGACTTCTCGCAGGTTTGGGACTTATACTGACAAGCCTTGTCGGAGAGGGACAGGTAATCCTTCTTTACGTAACCTATGCTCTTATGGCTGGACTTGGCATAGGCATGGCGTACATACTTATAATTTCTACTGTAAATTCTTGGTTCCCTGACAGAAAGGGACTTTCCTCCGGCGCGCTTATGATGGGCTTTGGCGCAAGCAGCCTTATTCTCGGAAATCTTGCAGATATGCTCTTTAAGACGGAGATGGGCTGGAGAGCCACCTATGTAATCTTCGGTATAGCTCTGGGTGCCGTAATCGGTATATCCGCTCTCTTTATCAAGCGCCCCGACGAGTCCGTCGTATTCCCCGAGGCGAAAAAACGCGCGGGTAAGACTGCCGAGAACTTTGAGATTAAGGATTATACACCTACCGAGATGATAAAGCGCTTTACCTTCTGGCGTGCTTTCGTTTGCCTTATCTGCATCACCGCGGTTGGCAGCTCGGTTATAAGCTTTGCGCGTGACCTCGTTCTTTCGGTAGGCGCACAGGCAGCTCTTGCAACAACTATGGTTGGCGTCCTCGCTGTTTGTAACGGACTTGGCAGAATTATCACCGGCGCGGTGTTTGACTCCATGGGCAGACGCTTTACCATGATTTGTGCAAATATTCTTACGATAGTGGCAGCGGCTGTTACACTTGTTTCGGTAAGCATCGGCTCGCTTCCTCTGTGCATCGTCGGACTTTGCCTTACCGGTATGTCCTACGGCACCTCTCCCACAGTCGCGTCGGCATTTACCTCCGCGTTTTATGGTACAAAGCACTTTGCGGCAAACCTCGGCATTATGAATTTCAATCTCATGTGCGCATCCTTCGTTGCAACCGCCTGTTCCTCGCTTCTGACTACAAGCGGCGGATATACTCTTCCGTTCATACTTCTGCTTGCACTTTCGGTTATAGCCCTGGTGCTTAACCTTACTATCAAGCGTCCGTAAAAAATATAAAAATAGCGCAAGGCGGCATCAGCTCTGCCTTGCGCTATTTTTTTCAAACAAGCGGCTCACCTTTTCTGCAAGGGGTAAGAATAGAGAAGAGAGCAAAAGCCATAGAAGAGAAAACCGTAGGCATATCTGTCCGAGAAAATTGAGAGGGATATTTCCGTAGTCCCAAACGTCCATGCCTAGAATAATATTGAACGTGACCCCAAACCAAAGCTCGATTGAGGTTATAGTTATCGCGGCTATGACGCTTTTTATAAAAAGGTTACTCCCATCAAATATATCGGATATAACAGAAAAAAGAGTAAAGCATATTCCGCCGGCTATAATCATGCTCCAGTGGGTGTATCCCCGCCACAGGATCTCAAGCGTTCCGTAGCCAACCCCGCCTATCAAAAAAAGCAACAGATATTTTTTCATACTGATAATATACTCCCCGAATACAGAGAAAATATACTTAAAAACGTAGAATAACGTAAAATATTTTGAGAAAAGTTTACACATAACTTGACAGATGTAAAACGATGTGCTATAATACTATGGAAAACGAGCAAAAAAGGAGGTTTTTTCGTGAAGGCGGATAAGAGAAGAGAAGAAATTGTGCAGATTTTGCTTTCCTCGCAGAGTGCGGTAAGCGGAGGCGCGCTATCCGAGATGCTCTCGGTATCCCGTCAGATAATAGTTCAGGATATTGCGCTGCTGCGCGCAGGCGGCTATGACGTTATATCCACCCACGACGGATATATACTTAAAAAAACACCTCTTAAGGAGCGCACCTTTAAGGTAAGACACACCAGCGAGCAAACCGAGGACGAGCTTACCCGAATTGTCAGCCTTGGCGGCACGGTGGTAAACGTTTTCGTATGGCATAAGGTGTACGGAAGGCTTGAAGGGAAGCTCAATATTTTTTCAACCCGCGGAATTGACCAGCTGATAGACGGAATAAAAAGCGGAAAATCCACCGAGCTTATGCACGTGACCTCGGGCTATCATTACCATACCGTAAGAGCCGATTCCGAGCAGACGCTTGACCTTATAGGTAAAGCCCTGTCAGACGCAGGTTACATCGTTCCTGAAATATAAATGTAAATAAGGGTTTACAAAATGCGGTTTTTATGTCCAAAATGTAAGAGTAATCTCGTGGAGTGTGATGGACGCGCTGTGTGTCGCGAGGGACATTCCTACGACAGAGCGAGGGGCGGATACTATAATCTTCTCCTCGGCGGAGCCGGCACTCACGGAGATAACAAGGCAATGGTGCAGGCAAGGCGCGCCTTTTTATCCGAGGGGCATTACGAGCCTCTTGTCAGTAGGCTGTGCGAGAGAGTGCTTGAAAACACTTCGAGTAGCGGAGTGCTTCTAGACTGCGGTGCTGGCGAGGGATATTACACCGACCTTGTCGAGCGTGCTTTATATGATAAATACGGTAAGAGCGAGGTCTTGGCGTTTGATATTTCAAAGGACGCAGTCAGGGAAATAGTTAAGAAAAATCCTCGTATAAGCGCAGTGGTTGCAGGCTCGTATCATATTCCTTTGCCCGATGGCTCGCTTGACACGGTTATAAACACGTTTTCACCTCTTGCTCTTGAGGAAACGCGCAGAGTTCTGAAGCGCAAGGGCCGTTTCATTATGGCTATCCCTGCCGAAGAGCATCTATACGAGCTGAAGGCCAAGATTTACGACACGCCTTATAAAAACGTCGTGGAGAGCACGGCTCTTGACGGATTTAGGCTCTTGACGGACGATTCCGTCAGATATACTATGAGCCTTCGTACCACGGAGAGTGTGCGCTCGCTGTTTATGATGACGCCGTATGCCTACCGCACAGGCTCTGTCGGAAGAGGGAGGCTTGAGGGACTTGTGAGTCTTGAATGTACTGCCGATTTCAGACTTTTCGTATATGAAAAAATATAACTAAAATAAGGATAAAAAATGGATATAACACACGGAAAATATCTCGGTGTAGATTACGGTGACAAGCGCACAGGACTTGCCGAATGTGACGTATCTGGTCAGCTCGCGAGCGGAATTTGCACGGTGTCCGAGGGCGGAATGAGAAAGACCGCCGAGAGAGTGAAAAGAGAAGCGGAGTCGCGGAGCTGTAAAAAAATTATAGTCGGACTTCCCAAAAATATGGACGGCTCGGAAGGGCCGAGAGCCGACGTTGTAAAAGCCTTCGTTACACTTCTTTCGGAAATCACCGAAATTCCCATCGAGTTTTACGACGAGCGTATGACCACAATGGCGGCGTACCGTTTCCTTGACGGTGCAGGCACGTTTGGAAAGAAGCGCAAGGAAGTAATAGACACTCTTTCAGCCGAGCTTATCCTTCAAGGATATCTTGACAGAGAAAGAGCAAAAATGCAGTAAATTTTAAGCTGAAAGGCTTCAAAATTATAAAAAAGAGGAAAAAAGGAAATGGAAAACGCAAAAACACAAAACAAATTCGTATCGTACTTAAAGAAAAAAGGCCTTCTTCTGTCGGCAAAAGCCTACTTTGTAGACGCAATGAGCGCTATGGCGCTCGGACTTTTCGCATCGCTCCTTATGGGAACGATATTCGGAACGGTTGCAAAATACATACCCGACGGAAACGTTATAAAAGAGTATTTCACACTCCTTTCGGGCGCGGGAGGCGCTACCGGTGCGGTCATCGGTATAGCGATAGCGCACTCGCTTAAAGCTCCGATGCTCGTTATGCTTTCCGCAGGTGTCGTGGGTATGTTCGGTAACGCTTACGGAATTGAGATGGCAATTGACGGAGTCACAAAGTCTGTTACGGCAGGCCCTGCGGGCGCATTTGTTGCCGTATTGCTCGCTGTCGAGATAGGAAAGCTAGTTTCCAAGGCTACGAAGGTTGACATTCTCGTAACTCCCTCCGTAACTCTCGGAGTAGGCGCTCTTGCGGCAATGCTTCTTTGCCCTGCGGTATCCGTTTGTATGTATTGGCTCGGATATTTCGTAAATTACGCAACGACCCTCTATCCTCTTGTCATGGGTATAATAATTTCCGTCGTAGTGGGAATAGTTCTTACGCTTCCCATAAGCTCTGCCGCCCTTTGTGCTATGATTGGCATAACGGGTATTGCAGGCGGTGCTGCCGTTGCAGGATGTTGTGCGCAGATGGTTGGCTTTGCCGTTATCTCCTTCCGTGAGAACAAGTGGGGCGGTGTCGTAGCTCAGGGACTCGGAACTTCAATGCTCCAGATGGGCAACATAGTTAAAAAGCCTATAATATGGCTTGCTCCCACTCTGGCTTCTGCCATTACAGGACCTCTCTCCACCTGCATCTTCAAGCTTGAATGTACGGGCGTCAGCGCAGGTATGGGAACGTGCGGTCTTGTAGGACCTATCGGCGTGTTCGGAGATATGGGATTTGACGGTGTAACGGTTGTCGGCGTGGTTCTTATTTGCGTAGTGCTTCCCGCTATTCTCTCTCTTGCCTTTAACGAGGTGATGAGAAGGCTCGGCTGGGTGAAAACCGGCGATATGCAGCTTGAACTTTAATAAATGTAAAACGGAGTTTACAAAAATGACCAACTTAAATTCAACATTGCTTTGTGATTTTTATGAGCTTACTATGGCAAACGGCTATTTCGAGCTTGGAAAGGGCGATGAAATTGCTTACTTTGACGTATTCTTCCGCAAGGTCCCCGACGGTGGCGGATTTGCCATTGCCGCAGGTCTTGAGCAGGTTATAGATTATATAAAAAATCTTAAGTTCACAGAGGGTGACATTGACTTTCTCCGCGAAAAGAATATATTTTCCGAGAGCTTTTTGAAATATCTTGCAGACTTCAAATTCACCGGAGATATTTACGCAGTTCCCGAGGGCACACCCATATTCCCGGGCGAGCCTATCATGACGGTAAGAGCGCCATCGATTGAAGCGCAGTTTATCGAAACCTTCGTACTTTTGTGCCTTAACCATCAGTCGCTTATAGCTACAAAGGCAAACAGAGTTGTAAGAGCCGCAGACGGCAGACCCGTTATGGAGTTTGGCTCAAGACGCGCGCAGGGTGCTGACGGAGCTATCCTCGGCGCCAGAGCCGCATATATCGGCGGATGTGCTGCAACCGCCTGCACAATATCCGACAGAGATTACGCGATTCCTGCAACCGGAACTATGGCTCACTCGTGGGTACAGATGTTTGATACCGAGTACGAGGCATTTGTCAGCTACTGTAAGCTCTACCCGAATAATGCAACTCTTCTTGTAGATACCTATGACGTTCTCGGCAGCGGTATTCCCAACGCTATCCGCGCGTTCAAGGAGGTTCTGTGGCCACGTGGTATAACGAAGTGCGGAATCCGTCTTGACTCGGGTGACATAACCTACCTTACCAAAAAAGCGAGAAAAATGCTTGATGAAGCAGGGCTTACCGAGTGTAAAATAGTTGTTTCAAACTCTCTTGACGAGAATATTATAAGAGATATAATTCTCCAGGGGGCGAAGATAGATTCCTTCGGCGTCGGCGAGCGCCTTATAACCGCGAAATCAAACCCCGTGTTCGGCGGTGTATATAAGCTTGTCGCAAAGGAAGAGGGCGGAAAAATAGTTCCTAAAATCAAAATATCCGAAAACCCCGAGAAGATTACCAACCCCCATTTCAAAAAGGTTTATAGAATTTTTGATAAGGAGACCGACGTTGCGATAGCCGACCTTCTTTGCGTTTGGGACGAGGAGCTTGACGAAAGTCAGCCTCTCACCCTCTTTGACCCCATAGAAACCTGGAAGAAGAAGGTTGTTGAGAATTATTACGTCAGAGAGCTTCTCGTACCCGTTTTTGAGGGCGGAAAGTGCGTTTATGAGAAGCCGCACATATCCGAAATTCAGCAGTACTGCAAGGGCGAGGTTGCAAAGCTCTGGGACGAGGTTAAGAGATTTGAAAATCCTCACCGCTATTACGTAGACCTTTCACGTAAGCTTTGGGATATTAAGCACGCTCTACTTGAAAACCGCGGAAAGCTTGACTAAAAAGGAGTTTTTCTCTTGAAGAAGGATAAAAAGGTTTTAATAATTTATACCGGCGGAACTATCGGAATGAAAAAGACCGATAAGGGCTATGCCCCCGTCAGAGGATTTATCGGCGAGGCTCTTTCGCAAATAGACGACCTTATGAGCGAGGACGTTCCCGCGTGGGAGCTGTTTGAAATGTCACCGATACTCGATTCCTCGGATATGACGGTGTCGGAGTGGAACGCAATCGGAAAAATTATATATGAGAGCTACCGTGATTACGACGGCTTTGTCGTCCTGCACGGAACCGATACGATGGCGTATACCGCGTCGGCATTGTCATTCATACTCGACGGACTCGATAAGCCGGTTATACTCACAGGCTCGCAGATACCGCTTTCCGAGGTGAGAAGCGACGGACGCGACAATCTGATAACCTCGCTTATAATAGCAGGTGAGGGTGTTGCCTCCGAGGTCTGCCTTTACTTCAGCGGTAAGCTCCTTCGCGGAAACAGGTCTACGAAGATGAGCGCCGACGACCTTGTAGCATTTGCATCTCCTAACTATCCTCCGCTTGCCGAGGCTGGCATATCTATAAAGTATAATTATTCCGCGATAGCGCGTCATACGGAAAAGCCTCTTGCCCTGCGCCCGCTTTCAAACGTGCCTATCGGAGTTCTTAAGGTGTTTCCCGGTATACAGTTCGGACTTTTTGAGTCGATAATGACGGACAAGCTTTCGGGCATCGTGCTTGAAACCTTCGGCGCGGGAAATATCCCCAGCGGAGGCGGCGAGCTTATCCCGATAATAAAGCGCGCCTTTCAGTCGGGCAGCGTCGTTGCCGTCTGCTCGCAGTGTCCTTCTGGAACGGTGTCGCTCGGAGCTTATGAAACCAGCTCTGCACTTAAGGGAGCAGGCGCTGTAAGCGGACTTGATATGACGACCGAGGCGGCAGTCGCGAAGCTATATTATCTTTTCAGCATGGGTATTGATATCTCCGAAATCAAGGAGAGAATGGAAAAGAATCTTCGAGGAGAGCTTACCGAGCCGAGAATCTAAAAATACCGAAAAAGCACGTATTTTATGTAAAAATTCTTTGAAAAATTACTAAAATTACGAATTTTAATAGTAATAAATCACCTCTCCTTGCCATAGGCTTTTATGTGGGAGGTGATTTTTTGATTAAAAAAACGGTTTGCGCCCTGCTTTTAGCAATTTCTCTATTCTCGTTATACTCCTGCTCCTCCTCGCCCCCCGCATCGACGCTTATTTTAGAATTTATGAGTGCCTACGGCATTTCGGGAACTCCCATAACGTCCGATGCCGCCGAGTTCTCGGAGGGGTATATGAATGAAGAGAGCTTCTTGAAAATATTCCCCCTGGACGCACCACCGCGAGATTATGCTATTCTCCTAAACAGGCGCTTTACCTATGGTGAGGAGTGCGGATTTTTCGTCATAAGAGGCGAGGATAAGAGTGCCGTGCTCGAAATGTGCCAAGAAAGGATAAAGCTTATATCAAACGGCAAGGGCGGCATACTTCTCCATTCGGGCGACGTGATATTTTATTCTACTCTCTCGGATAGCGAGAAGGCTCGCGATATTTTTTACACCATAATTAAGTAGCAGCCGACAAAAATATTCTTTTCACTTGACTTTATACGCCGTTTTTATTATAATATAAGCGGCGTTTTATAATCGCTGTTTTATTTTTCGAGAAAAAAGGATGTTACGATGAATATACCCGAGGTTATACTTTGTAAATTCGGCGAGGTCGTTCTCAAGGGAGCGAACAGACAGAACTTTGAGTCCGCTTTAGTTAAGGAGCTTCGCAGAAGAGCAAGCCCCTACGGCGCGTTTAAGATATATTTTAAGCAGAGCACCGTATACGTAGAGCCGCAGGATGAGCTTTGCGATATGGACGGAATGTACGAGGCAGCGAAAAAGGTCTTTGGCATAGTCGGTGTAAACCGCGCCGCCGTCTGCGAGAAGAATATGGAGGATATCGTCAGAGTCGCGCGCGAATACTTGCCCGAGAAGCTTATGGGTAAGAAAACCTTTAAGGTAGATGCGAAGCGCTCGGATAAAAAATTTCCTCTGAAGTCCCCCGAGATATCGGCACAGATAGGCGGAGTTATCCTCTCGCTTGTCAAGGGGATAAAGGTAGACGTCCGCAGCCCCGACGTCACCGTCACGGTTGAAATAAGAGATGATAACGCGTATATCAGAGCAGGGCAGGAGAGAGGCGCAGGAGGACTTCCCTTAAGGTCGGCGGGTCGCGGACTTCTTCTTCTCTCGGGAGGTATAGACTCCCCCGTCGCAGGCTGCATGATGGCAAAGCGCGGACTTGATATCGAGGCGCTGCACTTTGAGTCCTTCCCCTACACCTCGGAGCGCGCAAGAGAGAAGGTTATGACTCTGGCAGAGGAGATGTGCGAGTTCCTTGGCAGAATACACGTTCACGTAATATCTCTTACTCATATACAGGAAGAAATACGCGATAGGTGTGAAGAGGACTACTTCACTATAATACTCCGCATATTTATGATGCGCCTTGCCGAGAGATGCGCCGCGGAGTATAAATGCCACGCATTGATAACGGGCGAGAGTCTTGGTCAGGTTGCCTCACAGACGCTTGCGGCAATAGAGGTCACCGACTCGGTAGTGAATATGCCCGTTTTCCGTCCCTGCATAGGTCTTGATAAGAACGAGATAATAATCGAGGCTCGCCGCTACGGCACCTTCGATACCGCAATACTCCCTTACGAAGATTGCTGTACCGTATTTACACCCAGACATCCTAAGACACAGCCGAGAATAGACGACGTTATGCGCGAGCTTGAAAAGCTTGATTTTGATGCTTTAATGGACGAGGCATACGCTACTATGACTACCGAAACCAAGCTTGTTTATCCTACCTACCGTTAAAGTCTTATTGTTAATCGTATACAACTAAAAAAGAGACCGGAAAACTCGGTCTCTTTTGCTTTTTTACTTTTATTAGGTCCAACCGTCGGGATCGATGTATCCGCCTGCGTCCTCAACCTTTATCATCTCGCGCTTTGTGTGGTCGCAGTGAATACACTTATATACCTTGTACGAGCCCTGGGTCACGGGGTCTGAGAATACGTGCTTATCCTTAGTTTCGGGTATCGCACCGCACTCGCAGGATTTCCAGTGATAAGTTTCGTCCTTGATGTAGTCGCCGTAAGTATAATCGTGCTTTTCCATGGGTATAGACTCGGTGTAGGAGTCGTTACAAGAGCAGGTGAACGTCTTAACGCCTGCTTCCGTACAAGTAGGCTCTTTCGTTACAGTCTCAGTATATGAGTGCTCGTGCTCTTCAGCGGGAGGAGCCGCGGGTGTGGTTTTGCTGGCGTTACAGCCCTCTTCGGTACAGGTATAGGTGGTAGTGCCGTCCTGATTTACAGTACCCTCGCCCCATGTATGAGCCTCAGCAGTATCCTTTTCACCGCAAACGCAAAGACCGTAGTGGTTATCCTTATCATATCCTACACCGGTATAAGCGTGCTGCGCGGTATTCTTATTGCCGCATACGGAGCAGGTGGTCCAGTGGGACGTTCCGTCGCTCTCATATGTTGAGCCGTATGCGTGGTTTGCAGTCTTGTTAATAGAAACGGTAACGGTGTATCCGCAGTCCTTACATGCGCGTGTTCCGCTTCCGTCTTCCTTACAGGTAGGCTCCTTGGTTACGGTTACGTCGCCAAAATCGTGAGCCTCTCTGCCGTTTATCTGACCGCAGCCCTTCTCACATACGTGCCAGTGATTGTTGGCATCTTTTTCATAGCTGTTAGTATAGCTGTGGTCGCACTCTCCGCAGGCGGTAAGAGTGAGCGAGATAGCAAGTGCGGAAAGCACAGTGCCGAGAATATATACGCTTTTTTTCATAAAAATCTCCGTTTCTTAATTTATAATGGGTTTGCAGAAATTATACCATATTAAAATCAAAATGTCAACATAAATGCAAAAGGTTGTCTAAAAATATATGTAATTTAGAAAAATTAAATAACCTTAATGCTTTTTACAATGGGAGCGTCGGGAGAAATGCGGTCGATGCGTATTCTTACGGCACACTCGTCCCCGTTTGCGCGGTAGCTTATGCGATAATCGTTGAAGCTGCCGTCACCGTTAAAATCGTATACCGTCTCACCGACGGTTACACGCATATCAACCCTGTCGTCATATCCGCCCGCAGTGATAACTATCTCGTTTTCTTCACCGGGACGCACTTTGATTTCATAACTGAACCAGCCGTGAGCGTTTATCATACTCTTGATAGAGTTGCCCTCGCGGCGCATATGACCGGGAATACGGCAAAGCACTCCGTCGTGTACCAGAGTGTCGCTGAAGTTTACTTCCTTCATAAGAGCGTGACCCTCCGATGCACCGCCCGTAAGAACGTAGTCGTAAAGTCCTTGTCCTTCAAGCTCGGCGTGCGCCTTTGACTCAAGACGGAAGCTCTCTTTAATTTCTTCAATCAGTATAGGAATAAGCTCGTACTTACCCGCACCCACAAGGCTGTCGCCGCTTATGCAGTAGAAGTCGTCGCCGAGCGCCGCCTTGCCCTCAACGTTGAGAGTAGTAAGCGCCTGCAAGTCGTTGTAAAACGCAACCCTGTACTTTTCCTCACCGTATTCAAAGTACTTTGCATAGTCGTAGAATATGTCGGTAAGAGTTTTCCATATTCTTGAAACAAGCTCAAGGTTCTTGAACTTGGTATATAGGCTGTTATAAGCGCTCTCTTCAAGCTCACCCTTCATTTTCGTCAGCTTGTCAAGCGCCGCCTTTGCCTCGCGTGCGGCAGAAGCCTTCTCTTCCATAACCTCGTCGAGCGTGCCTCTGTCCCAACCGATAGGGATAAACCATTCGTTAGATGCGATTTTCCAGTCGTCGCGCATCATCTCGAAATAAAAGTGGTTTTTGCAGTGGTTAAGGCAGGGGAAGAGTGAGAGCTGGCTGTAATAGTAGCCTTTGAGATATATTATTTTCTTTAAGATATCCTCGGTGTTCTCCATAATTTCACGAACACCCGCACCCGCCTTGTCGTACTTTTCAAGGAAGAACTCGTCAATCCTTTTATCAACGTCATCACCCGAAAGGACGGCGTGCATTATAACAAGGTTTACCTCGTTTACCTCACCGAACGGGTCAAGACCCGCCCTGTCAATTCTGGCAACGTAGCCGACAGGCGAGAACTTCTCGCAATAAGCGAATTTATTCACGATATGAGAACGGAGCATCAGGGGAAGTCTGCCCTTGCCGAAAAACTCACCGAATATATCAGCCTCAACAAAGAGGGGGTTGTTCTTAATCTTAGCATAGAAGCGGTTGTCGGGAAGGCAGAGCGACCAGTCGAACTGAGTCCATTTATCCATAATAATAAGCTCGGGAGAAATCTCCTCATAAGCCTTAGTCATCATCTCGTAGTCCTCTTCAATGCTGGCGAAGGGACGCACGATAAGCTCCTTTCCGAGAGCCTTACAGCTCTTATAAAGTATTTCCGTAACGTACTTTACGCGCTCGGTGGGAGTGAGCTTTTGGTTTTTCAGCTTAAGAAGCGGTACCTTCGTCTCGTGCAGAGTGAGGATTATTCCGTCCATTTTAGGATATTCTTCGAAGAAATCGCTGATTTTGTTCTCAAGATAATCCTTTACGACAGGGTGAGTTACCTCAATATCTCCGTATTCGTTAAGCGCCTCGGGAAACGCCTTGTTAAATCCGTACGGCAGCTCCAGCTCGTGATGCCACATATATGTCTTGACACCTGCCGCGGCAAGCTTCTCAAGTCCCTCGTTCACAACGTCAAGACAGTAGTTTACGTACTCCGCGTCCTTCTCGTCGTTAAATCTTGAGTATTTTTTAGAGAAGATCATACCGTCGATATTACCCTTTATTCCGTCGTGGATAGGGCCGATAAGCTGATAGTGGTCAAAGCCGTGGCTTATCGCATAGTCTACGGTGTAGAGAAAATATTCTCTCTCTACGTCAACGGGGTTCAGTGTGGAAATTCCCTTCATAATTTTGCGTTCCATGGTTTTTTCTCCATTGTATAAAATAAAATCTACTTTTACTATTGTACCATTAAAGAAAGGTTGTGTCAAGTAATATTCCGATTTTTGTTCTTGAAATAAAAAATGCGAAAATTTTTCGTAAATTTGTTGGTAAAGAAACTATCGTACATCACACAAAAAGAGGAATTTTGACAATGATTATTTACAAAAAAGCGTTCCAAAGCGGCAAATGCGCGCGCCCTGGAACGCAAAACGTTATATTAATTTGAATGTTTTTGTTTCGCCAAGATATGAGTCAAACTCGATTTCCGAAACGTCTTTAGCGTAGAATCTTTGCTCGTATACCTCGTAGGGCGAGCATTTTTTCTTGAATTTAATTTTCTTCTTGCCGCTACCTGCCGCGTGATGAACGATAAAGTTAGCGTTGGCGTACAGCGTGTCGTCACTTTCGCTGTAAATATGACAGCCGGCAAACCTTGCTATCTGCCGTACCTCATCGCTCTTCAGATACTTTGAGCCGTGAAGAACGGAGATAAATCCGTCGCACTCCTTAACCGTAACGGCAGGTATACCGGTGGTCAGGAAATAAGCGAGGTTTTCGGCCCCCTCGTCAACCGAATAAACGGTGGGATACATATACGTGTCATAAAGATAGGTTGGATTGTACTTTTGACCGATAAGCGACATTATCCGCCTTCTGTCAAAATAGCCGTAGAGCACCCTCTTGTCAAAGCCTTCACTTATTCTATGCTCCTTGCCGTTCCACCTGAATACCGAGTCGTGCTTTCGCTTATCAATTTCGCACTTTATTCCCGTGAGAGCCTCGGTATTTTCTGCCGAAATCTTTCCGTCAAGTCTTGTCGGGTCTATCATTCCGGGAGCGTAAACCCACAGTGCAACGGCACCGTCCTTTTTCAGCTTTTCGTGTATTACTCTTCTTTCCTCGGGCGTTGTCACGAACTGATTTAAGAAAATATACAGCTTATAGCTTGGCATATCGGGATTTGCCATATCGTTGTGGTAATACTGGTCTATCGGCGCGCCCACCTTGGCAAGCTCGTAATTTCTGAACATTTCGACAGCACATCTTGTCGTATGGTGAGATACCGCCTGCATGCTTTCTTCATCAATAATAAGAGCTATCTCCGAGCATTTACGTCTGTCAAGTGTGTAAGCGTCCTTTGCGATTTTTTGCTGCTGCTCAAATAGCTTGTAAATTTCAGGGTGCTTATACCTTCCGCCGCCTATAAGCTGGTCAAACCACCAGGACTGCACGTCCTCGCACAGCGTTCTGCCAAACTCACGCTTCAGTACGTTCAGGCTGTCTTGCATATCGTATATCTGATAGAGGTTTTTGTGATATTCACCCTCTGTCAGCGTTCTTACGTCGTCCTCGACTATGTAAATTTTGTTGTGCAGCGCGAACGAATCCTGCACCTGCCTCTGACCCGTGCAGCCTCCGGGCAGTCGGTTCTCGTAAACTCCGGGTGCAGCAAGAAAATCGACGTACTCGCTCTCAAGAACCTTGACGTTTCCGCCCG
>JAZOAA010000125.1:0-4572 GCA_045595265.1 Eubacteriales bacterium | reverse complement strand
GCTATCCATATTATCAAGTTCTGGCTTTTCGTCGCCTGACGTTGTCACAATGTCGGAAAATTCAAAAAGAATTATCTCTACCTCTGCAGGCGCGTGGGGTTCTTTTAATTTTTCCTTTTTCATGACTTCTCCTTTCTTTTTTATATATGTTTTTGCTAATTAATTACTTTAGATTAAGGCGGGAAAATTAAATTCTACTCCGATGTTTTCCTTATCGGGCTCGGGAATATACTTTATTGCTGCTATCTCATTGTCGGGACGGGGATTCTCGTACCAATGCTCGTAGAGATAGCCATCGTGATAAGGCGTGGGGAGTGCGGAATAAGCAACCTCGCGAAGTCCCGCCTCGGTATTTGAATAATGAGAGCTTATATTCGTTCCGAATTTTACGGGAAGATATGACACCTCACCGTCAGCGTACGTCACCTCGTAATGACCGAGAAGAAATTCCTTATCCTCAATGAATCTACCGCACCAGAAATATCCGTGCGCCGTCTGGTAAACCGCATTATGAAGCACCTTAAGAGGATTTTTTATCTTGCGGTTATGATGGCGGAACATTTCCTTGAAGGTCTGACTTCTGAGCTTTGGCATATCGTCAGAATCGAAGTCCTCGCTCCAAAGAGCGTAAGCCGAGGAAATTACATGATAATACTGGTGGTTTCGCTGCATATATTCAGGGTCGCACGAACCCCAGTTTGACATAAAGCCGCCCTTAACGCCTCTGCCTATTCTCGTGCGGAAGCTCTTGCAGCCGTCAATACAGAAGTTGCCGAAAATTACGGGATAATCTCTGCAATGATACTCATCGTCGGTATGCTCACCAAATACGTAGTACCAATGAAGATAGGTTACACCTCCGGGCATCTTATCCGCACAGGTGAACATCGGGGGTATCTGATAGGTTACGCCCTTGTATTCACCCGGATCGTTCCAACCGCCAACCTTTCTACCGCCTCTGTAATCAAGACGGGCGCGCACCAGCTTTTCGCCCCACATAAGAGTTCCGATGCCATGCTTTGCAAGATATTCGGAGATAACTCTTACGTCCTCGGCATAAATGTCGGCAGGGTCTTTATCCTTGCATCTTTCACAAACGGCAACCGAGTAATATTCATCATGACCGATATTTATTCTCTTAGGCTCAAAGACCTCGATAACCTCGTCGAGAATATCGAAAACTATCTTGTACGTATCGGGGTGGTTCGGGCAATAGCAATCGGGCCAGGGGTCATTCTGTCTTTCCGCAATCTCGGGATAAGCGAAGCAGATATAATCGGAGTGGCTGAGAGTAGGGCACTCGGGAATTATCTCAAGTCCTCTCTCTCGGCAATACATCGCCAGGTCACGGCACTCAGCCTTAGTAAGGAAGCTGCCGTCGCCGTTTTCGTAGTGGATGGAATTCTTGGGCCACTGTTGGCTTGTCTGAATTTCCTCGGCTCTTCCCGAGTGCTTGCTTATCTCAACGCAGAACTTAACCCATTCTTCATTTATTTTAGGGTGACGCTCGTATTCCATAGCTCCGCCGATTTCAAGGATTATCGAGCGTATCTTATAATAGACGAGCATATCGACCATTTCCTTAAATGCGGAAATGGTTTGTCTGCCGGGCATATAAACGCGGTATCCTCTCTCCTCGCAGGCGGGATAATCATACGTCGTGCCGACGAGAAGTCCGTCTCCCTCGTTCATTTGCATTATAGTTGAGAGCGCTCTTAAGAATCCGATAGGCTCTACCGCATATACGAAGGATTTTTCCCCGATTACAAGAACGTACTGCTCAGGAGAGTCGGAAAGCTTCTTTTCCTTCTCGATTTCTTTTTTTACTTCCTCGGGGATTCCGAGAATAAATTCGAGGCTTTCGCACTCGCGACTTCCCTCTTTAGAGTCGCATCTCTGCGCCTCAAGCTCCTTCATTATATATCCGGTATGAAGGTTTTCGGGAAGCATAAATTTTGTATTTTTTGTCAAAGTCACGTAATTTGAAAGCGTGACTTTAGGTTGCATGAACATTGTTTTTCTCCTTAAGATTAAATCTTAAACATTGTTTTGTTACGTAGCAGTCTCTTCTGTAACGGTATCCTCTATCATCATATCAAAGCCCGAGTAGGCATTGTCTATACCGAGCGTTCCTTTGGAATTTCCCGTCAACCAAATGTCATTTCTCGTAAGGTCCTCATAGCTTGTTGTGATATTGGGTGTTGATTCACCTGCGAGTGCGCCGTCGATATAAACTCTTGCAACAAGCTTGCCTTCCGAGTCGTTATAATACTCGACACGAAGATTAAACTCATCTGTCAGAGCTACTCCGGGATAAACCTTCAAGGTCGAAGAGTCGATAACACCCGACCAATAGTCGAGAAGGAAGAACTCACCCGGCTTTTCCGCATTGTTGTAGAGCCAAAGTCTGTGAACGTGGCTGCCTGCCTTTGCATAAATGTAAATATTATTTTGAATATCGGTGCTGGTCACGTCAAGCTTTATATCCGCTTCAAGGACGTAGCAGTCGTAATCTCCTGTGTAGAGAGTTTTGTTCACGTAGAGCGCTGCAGTGCCGCTTGCTGTTTTGTCAATCTCGAAATACTTATTACCGTCAGCCTCGACAACAGAAACGGTTGCCGCACCTGTGTCAATGCTGGTTGAGATTGAGGGGGAGCTTGTAAGAGAAGTTGCTCCCGTCTCTTCATCTTCAAAGTCCTCTGTTGCCTTGTTAGCTTCAAGAGGAAGCTTTATATCCTGTCCGAGATAAACGTCGTCAATGTCAACCGAGCCGTAAACGTCACCCTCAGCGCCGGTGCCTCTTATATTGTTGTTAAGAAGCAGGGCGACCTTATCAAGATTATGTTCTGCCGACTCCGAACCGAGAACGCCGATGTTGGTGGACTCGCCGATGATATTTCCGTTTACGTAAAGTCTGGCAACGCTATCTCCGTTTGCCTTTTCGTAAACCTCGATGCGAAGAGTGAACCACTCGTTAATCTTTGCACCGATGCCGGCGTTCAGGGTGGAGCTTACACCCGTTCTAGAGTCATAAACGCTGAGCGTACCGTCCGCCGCGCTTTGGAACGTGAACTTGTCAAGTCCCTTCCAGTTTCCGAATAATATCTTGAATGAACAAGCCGAGCTTCCAAGATGATTTACACGAAGCTTTGCCTCAAATGCCGTGCAGTCGGTTTCGTCGGACTCGTAAGTGCTCTTAGATATATAAACGTAGTCAGAGGTGTCCGTGGGTTTTCTGTAGAAGCTGTTACCGTCCTCGGTAATTATCGAACCGGGGGTTCTGGTTGTACCGCCGTCAAGAGCAAGAGAATGAGTGCCGTCCTCAAAAGTTTCTATCTGCCTCGGGTCATATGGAAGCTGAACCTCAGCGCCGAAGTAGAGGTCATCAAGGTCAAGCGCACCTATAATGTTATTATTTGCCTTGATTACAAGGTTGTTAAGATGATGACTTGCAGAAGCAGAACCGAGAACTCCCGCGTTCGTTGACTCTCCTATGCAAACACCGTTGACCCAAACGCGCGCTATCGTTTCGCCCGCCTTATTCTTATAATTTTCTATACGGAGGGTGAACCATTCGCCAAGCTTTGCGCCAATATTGTCCGTGCTGAACGAGGTAGCCGTACCGCTTCTCCAGTCGGTAAGCTTTATAACGTCAGAGCCAGCATCCCAAGAAAGTATGAATTTGCTCATTCCGTCCCACCGTCCGTAAATGATATTTACCGAGCCGACATTACCGTCTGTGTCGGTTATTCTCATTTTCGTTTCAAGAATAATAGAGTTTGCTCCCTCGGGCTGTGCCGCACTCTTGATGATATAGATGAAATCCTCACTCTTCTCGGATTTATCAAGCGAGTAATATTTATTACCGTTTTCCGTGGCAACACCGAATACCGACTTTCCGTCATTATACGCTGCATCGGGACACGTCTCGCCAAGCTCGTAGTCCTCAAATGTCTCTCTTCTCGGTGTGTTATCCACCGGAGGCTCGAGGTCGGGGTCTATCGACATGCTTCCGGGACCAAAGTAAATATTGTCAAGAGCAATATAACCTACACCACTGTTGCTTGTGGTCATATCCACCGAGGTTATGGCGCTGACGTTGCCCGTCCAGCTCGGCTCGTTTCCTTCAACGAGGAAGTAGCCGTTCACCGCAACCTTAACGGCGATAGTGCCGTCGTCCTTGTTGTAGAACTCAAATCTCACTCTGCCCCACTTGCCAACCTTTATTGCGCTTTCGGGATTTTTCATAGTGCCGTAAGGTGGGAAGCCGGGGTTATCGTCTATACGAAGCTTCTTGGTGGTTAAATCGGGATTCAGATTTATGCGGTAAATGATGCTTGAGCCTGCCTTGAAGTACATATAAGCATTGGTATTAAGGCATACGTCGGCTTCAAATACAAAGCAATTTGATGAGGCGTAGCTTGTTGATGCCTTAATGTTCAGAGTGTCCGCACCGCCCGAATTTGTATTAAGAATTATCGCCTTATCTCTCTCGGTGTATCCGACGAACTCGTCAACTTTAACACTTGCTCCTCCTGACGCAAGTGTGGAGGTTACTCTTGCGGGAATATT
>JAZOAA010000124.1:0-6066 GCA_045595265.1 Eubacteriales bacterium | reverse complement strand
GAGCGCGGTACTATAAAGCAGGGTCAGGGCGTTGCTATTACGAATTACCATGGCGACGGAAAGTCCCGTCCTTCAAAAATCGTTTCTCTCTATCAGTTCGACGGACTTAAGCGTGTTCCCGTAACCGAGGCGAAGGTAGGAGATATAATCTGCTTCTCGGGCTGCGAGGATATCGCAATAGGCGATACCGTGTGCTCTCCTGCAAAGGTAGAGCCTCTTGAGTTCGTTAAGGTTGGCGAGCCTACTATGGAGATGACCTTCTCGGTAAACGACTCTCCCTTTGCAGGCAAGGAGGGTAAGTTTGTAACCTCGCGCCACCTGCGTGCAAGACTTTACAGAGAGCTTCTTAAGGACGTATCTCTGCGCGTTACCGACGGTGACACAACCGATTCCTTCAGAGTAGCGGGAAGAGGTGAAATGCACCTCTCCATTCTTATTGAAAATATGCGCCGCGAGGGATACGAGCTCTGCTGCTCTAACCCCAGAGTTCTTTATAAGGAAATAGATGGAGTTAAGTGCGAGCCTATCGAGAAGGTCATAGTTGACGTTCCCGAGGAGTACGTCGGCGCGGTTATGGAAAAGCTCGGAGCAAGAAAGGGTACCCTTGACGATATGCAGCTCCACGGAACCCGTCAAAAGCTCTTCTATACTATACCCACAAGATGTCTTTTTGGTTACAGATCGGAGCTTCTCACCGATACACGAGGCGAGGGACTTATCTCCACCCTCTTCGCGGGATACGAGCCGTTCAGAGGCGAGATAAAGACAAGATTCACTTCCTCTCTCGTTGCCTCGGAGAAGGGTGTCTCGACAACCTACGGTCTCTTCCAGGCACAAGACAGAGGACCTCTCTTCATCGGTCCTGCTACTCCTGTTTACGAGGGCATGATTGTCGGCGAGAACCCCAAGCCCGATGACATTGAGGTAAACGTCTGCCGCGAAAAGCACCTGACAGCTATCCGTTCCTCCGGTGCTGACGAAAAGCTCACTCTTATAACCCCCGTTCAGCTCTCTCTTGAAGAAGCTATCGAGTTCATCACCGACGAGGAGCTTATTGAGGTAACACCCAAGTCCATAAGACTCCGCAAGGTCGTCCTCGATACCCCCTCGCGTAAGCGTATCCAGGCGCAGAAGCGCGCTGCCCTTAAGGAACAGGGGAAGTAAGCGATACATTCGGCACTATTAATTAAACAAAAAAGCTCCCTTACTAAAGGGAGCTTTTTTACATATAAAAGCGAATTTTTATAACAATTATTTACATTTTTATACAATTCCGCTCTGAAATGCCACGGCCTTGCCTATTATTTTTATTTGATTCAGCTCGTCGTTCATATAAACAAGAGGCGCATATTTCGGATTTTCAGGCGTCAGAATGAGCTTTGACTGTTCGGGATAGAAATATACTCTTTTAAGCGTTGCTTCGTCATTGATAATGACTGCGGCTATCTCGCCGTTATCAACTGCGTTCTGCGAACGGATGAATACTATATCTCCGTCGTATATTCTCGCACCCGTCATAGAGTCGCCGTGCGCTTTAAGACAAAAGTCGGCATCAAGACCCGAGTCCACCGCCATAAAGCTACCGTACTTTTCTTCAGCATAGATAGGCTCACCGCAGGCAATTTCACCAAGAAGCGGCAGCATACGCATTTTAAGCGGCATAAGGTTGTCATATCGGTCAAATAGTCCTTCGCTCCAGCCCATAAGCTCCGCCGGAGTTGTGCCTAATGCCTTGGCAAGAAGCTCAATTTTTTCAGGAGGTATATTTGTTATCGTTCCGTTTTCATAGCGGTGGATAGTCTGTCTGCTGGTTCCAAGCTTTTTTGCAAGGTCCTCAAGGGTTAACCCCTTTTCTTTTCGTATCTCTTTAAGCTTTGATGAAATCATATTACAAATACCCTTCTACAAGTCACGCGTCGCGTGAGTAATTTCTGCTTAAGTTTATTCTATTATATCACACTGTCACGTAAAATGCAATAGTTTTTCGAAAAAAGTTCAGAAAAATCACTTGACAAGTGACACAAACTCTGCTATAATTGTCACGCAATAGGTTACAAGATGTCTGTAACAAGATTGCCCATCTTAAATATGAAAGGAGAATTAAAATATGCTTATACCGGGGAACAGCGAGCTTGGCACACCCATAAGGCTTTATCGCTCCCCTTCAGAGATACGTGCGGATATGCAAAGTATATCTGCGCGAATAAACGAAATACAGGACTCATTATCAGTCCGAAATATGTTGATGGAAATAATCAGCGAGCTTAGCGAGGACGATCCGAAGCGTTTTGTAAGCGAGCTTGCTGCCATAGTCTCGGAGGCGGAGGATGTACTACTGGAGCTTAAGCGGTTAAAGAATATGCTCGAGGAGCTTTCGCTCGAGCTTGAGGAGAGGAGGTTTGCAAGAGGGTGATGGAAAAAACGGTTTATAAGCTTGTGGAAGCGCTCTGTGCCGATTACTCAAGACGTGAAGCTCTTATCAATGAACACACCCTGCCGCTAAGGCAGGAAAACGAGCTGAAATATTATAATTACAAAATATATTCTGCTGTCGCAGAAATCGTCGGCGAGGATAATGCCCATTCCATGATAGAGGACATAGGCGCAGGACGCGGATATGCAAAATGCGAGATGTCCGACGTAAGCGAGCGTACCTACAAGAGATGGAAGGACAGGGCGGTGACAAATATTGCATTAAGACTTTATCTAAAATAAAAAGTCGGCATTTCCCAGGTGCGACAATATTCGTGGTACGCATATGCTAAAATAGTCATATATAAAAAGAAAGGAAGTAAAAAAATGCAAGAGGACGTAATATTTCGCGAGGGAAACCGTACATTAACCGCCGAGATATGCTGTGAGATAGATCATCACACGGCACGCCGTATGCGTGAGGTTATAGATAAGGAGCTGTTCATAAGACGCCCCGAAATACTGACGCTCGATTTTTCGTCAGTTAGTTTTATGGATAGCTCTGGCATGGGACTCGTGCTTGGCAGATGCGCCGTTGCAGAGCAGATAGGCTGCTCGGTTCGCCTTGTCGGACTGTCGGATAGGCTTTTGCGCCTTGTAAGACTGTGTGGCGCCCAAAGAATAAAAAATCTCAGCGTTATAGAGTAATATAATTTAAGGAAGGAAAAAATTCGGAATATGAAAAAAGTGATAAATGAAATGAAGCTTCGTCTTCCTGCAAAAAGTGTGAACGAGGCTGTTTCTCGCTCGGTTATATCCTCGTTTTGCGCTGAGCTTGCTCCGAGTGTCGAGGAGCTTGGCGATTTGCGTTGTGCGGTCAGCGAGGCAGTAACGAACTGCATAGTTCACGCATACCGCGGCAGGAGCGACTGCGAGCGCTGCTATATTTACATATCTGCACGACTCTACGATAACCGCGAGATAACCGTGGAAATATCCGATAACGGATGCGGTATTGAAAACGTTGAAGAGGCGAGAATGCCCAGCTTTACAACGGGCGAGTCGGGCGAGAGATGTGGTATGGGATTTCTGGTTATGGAGAGCTTTACCGATTCGCTCAGTGTAAAATCCAGAGTCGGTAGAGGAACAAGCGTCCTGATGCGGAAAAAATTAAAGCCCTAACCGAAAGCGAAAAATATGACGCAAAGTGAAAAAAAACGACCGTATGACGAAAACCTTGACCTGCTTCACGCTTACAGAGCAGGGGAGCAGAGCGCGGGAGAGCGTCTTGCGGAGCTGAATATGCCCTTGGTTTACAGTATCGCCTCTCGTTTTTCGGCAAGAGGTGATATGAGCGACCTTATTGAGTGCGGAACCTTAGGACTCGTTAAGGCTATGCGAACCTTTGACTTTTCACACGGGTGTGCCTTTTCGACCTATGCTGTGCCTTTGATTTTTGGTGAGATAAGGCGATTTCTGCGTGATGACGGGATAATCAAGGTCTCAAGGGAGGAAAGACGGCTTGCGGGACTTTTATCCGCAGAGCGTGAGCGACGGCTCTCTTGCGGTGAAGATGCCGACATAGTTTCCGTAGCCCGCGCAGTTGGCGTTTCTGCTCAGGATGCCGCGTCTGCCATTTTTTCGTCCGTGCCGCCTCGTTCGCTCGATGAGCAGGCGTTTGACGATGATGAATCTACAACTCTCGGCAGCGTGATTACGGACGAGGAGGAATGTGAGAGGAGCTTTAACAAGATTGCTCTGCGCCAAGCGATAGATAATCTCGATGAGAACGCACGAAAGCTGATAATTTTGCGCTATTTTCGTGATATGTCACAAACCGAGGTGGCAAAAATCATGGGAATAACGCAGGTGAAGGTTTCCAGAGAGGAGAAAAAGATAATAGCAACTCTGAGAAAGCTGATGAATTAAAGTAAAATGTTAACAATTTGTGAAAAAACAGGAAAACTATTGATTTTTCTCCATGGTTAGTATAGAATATATGCAGTAAGCGTTAGCACTCGCGCCCAAAGAGTGCTAATATGTAAAAAAGGAGAACTTATAATGAAACTTAAACCCTTACTTGATAAGGTCGTGCTTAAGCAGGTTGAGGCTGTCGAAACGACTAAAGCGGGAATAATACTTCCCGGCTCCGCACAGGAGAAGCCCGAGATGTCCGAGATAGTTGCGGTAGGACCCGGCGGTATCGTTGACGGCAAGGAGGTCGTAATGACTCTGAACGTTGGCGACAAGGTAATCACCGGCAAATATACCGGCACTACCGTAAAGCTTGACGGAGTTGAATATACTATCGTATCCCAGTCCGACATACTCGCGGTTGTTGAATAATTTTTTAAGCCTTCCCCTTGGGGAAGGTGGCTTGCGAAGCAAGACGGATGAGGTGTTTTCCTCACAATATATAAGCTAGAAAGGAATATAATACAATGGCAAAGGAAATAATCTACGGTATGGATGCAAGAGCAGCGCTTCTTCGCGGTGTTGATAAGCTTGCCGATACCGTTAAAATCACACTTGGTCCTAAGGGCAGAAACGTTGTGCTTGAGAAGAAGTTCGGCGCACCCCTTATCACCAACGACGGTGTAACTATCGCAAAGGAAATCGAGCTTGAGTCTGCCGCGGAGAACATGGGCGCAGGACTCGTGCGCGAGGTTGCAACCAAGACTAACGACGCAGCGGGTGACGGTACTACTACCGCAACTCTTCTTGCTCAGGCTCTTATCCACGAGGGAATGAAGAACGTTACCGCAGGCGCTAACCCCATGGTACTTCGTAAGGGTATCTTTAAGGCTACCGACGCGGCTGTTGCCGAGCTTGCAAAGCAGGCAAAGGCTGTTTCCGGCTCCGAGGATATCGCGAGAGTCGGTGCTATCTCCGCTTCTGATGAAACAATAGGCCAGCTTATCGCTGACGCTATGGATAAGGTTACCTCCGACGGCGTTATCACCGTCGAGGAATCTAAGAGTGCCGAGACCTACTCTGAGGTTGTCGAGGGTATGCAGTTTGACAGAGGCTATCTCTCTCCCTACCTTGCAACAGATACAGATAAGATGGAGGCTGTTCTCGACGACTGTCTCGTGCTTATCACTGATAAGAAGATTTCTTCTATTCAGGATCTTCTTCCCCTTCTTGAGCAGATTGTTCAGTCCGGAAAGAAGCTCCTTATAATCGCAGAAGACGTTGAGGGCGAGGCTCTTACCACCCTTGTTCTTAACAAGCTCAGAGGCACCTTTACCGTTGTTGCGGTTAAGGCTCCCGGCTTTGGTGACAGACGTAAGGAAATGCTCGTCGATATTGCAACTCTTACAGGCGGTGAGGTAATAACCTCCGACCTCGGCCTTGAGCTTAAGGACGCAACCGTAGCACAGCTTGGTCGCGCAAGACAGGTTAAGGTTAATAAGGAAAATACTATTATCGTTGGCGGCTACGGTGACAAGATTGCCATTACCGACAGAGTCAGCCAGATTAAAATGGCTCTCGAAACAACCACCTCCGAGTTTGATAAGGAAAAGCTTACCGAGCGCCTTGCAAAGCTTGCAGGCGGAGTTGCGGTTATTAAGGTTGGCGCTGCTACCGAGGTTGAAATGAAGGAAAAGAAGCTTCCCATCGAGGACGCTCTTAACGCTACGAAGGCACCGG
>JAZOAA010000123.1:0-3031 GCA_045595265.1 Eubacteriales bacterium | reverse complement strand
TAATGTGCCCCCTGTCAAGTAGACAGACTAAAAAACAAAAAAGAATATGTTAATTGAATCGATTCTTTCATCTCCCCCTGCTGCGCAGCAGGGGGAGATTTTTGTCACGCAGCGTTGGCGAAGTAATACTCGCACGGTGTCATACAGTTCAAACGTTTCTGGTAGCGGCGAGTGTTGTAAAAGTGTATGTAATTCTCAATAGCGGAAACAAGAGATTCGCGACTCGTGAACTTTTTAAGATAGTACATTTCGGACTTTAAGATACCCCACCAGCCCTCCATCGGAGCATTGTCAAGGCACCTGCCGACACGGGACATACTTTGAATCATACCGGCATCCACGAGTTTTTGATGAAATTGTTTGTTCGTGTACTGAAATCCTCTGTCGCTGTGGAAGATTGGTCTTGCATTAGGATAGAGATTCGTCGCTTCATCAAACGTTGTAAAAACCAATTCATTGTTGTTACTGTCGCCGATCTTGTATGCAATAATGCGTCTGTCGTAAAGGTCGAGAATTGCAGAGAGATATAGTTTCTTCACTTCAAGTCCAACATAATACTTAAACTCCGTAACGTCGGTAAGCCACTTTTCAAATGGAACGGTTGCCTTGAAATCTCTATTCAGAACGTTCTCAGCAGTGATTTCAGGCGTAGATTTTACATAGTCCGGACGTTTTCTGCGAATGACGGATTTAAGGCCCAGTATACGCATAATACGGCGAACCCTCTTAACGTTAACTCTGTGAGGTAGCTCATCGATCTTCTCTCGGTTAATTACGATACTCATCTGTCTGTATCCGAGAACTCCGTTGCTTTCTTCATAGAAATCCTTCACATATTCCGTTATTTGCAGATTTAAAAGTTCGCTTTTGCTTTGCTTTCTTTTCTTCCACTTGTAGTAGGAAGATCTGTTTAATTTCAACGCAATACACATTTCTTTTATGGAATAACCCATGTGTATATTAAGAAATTCAATTGCTATGTAGATATGCTCTTGCCGTACTCCGGTCAACGACCACCACCTTTCAGCTCCTGTAGTTTTTTTATGAAGGCATTCTCAATTTCGAGCTGTCTGTTCTTCGCTTCAAGTATCTTCATTTCAGCCTTGAGCTTTTCAACCTCTGTCATTTCTTCGATCGGCTTCGTTCTTCCTCGGTTGTCCTTGAGTTTATCCACTCCGCCTTCCTCATACTTGCGCACCCAAGCATAGATCTGTTGATACGACACATTGTAGGTTTCTACCGTTAAACCGTAGTCCTTGTTGTGTTCTATGCAGAACGCTACGATCTCTGCTCGTTCTTCTTGTGTGGTTTTTCTTCCCTTGGTCATATAGATTTCTCCTTTTCCGGCACTCCGTTCTTTGAATTCTCTATGACCATTATACCACTTAACCCAGTTCCTGAGTTGTCTTGTGCTTAAAATTTCATATTTTTTTCGCAGTGTTTCATAACTTCCTTTTCCGGTTAGATAATCTGTCACTGCTTGTAGCTTTAATTCTGTTGAATATTTTTTGTTCTTATGGCTTTTTCTTGGCATAAAATAACCCCCTTAAAGTAGTCTTGAAAATTTTTTGTTTTTTCAAGTGTCTACTCTAAGGGGATTATATCATTATCAGCAGGTCTTTGGTTTTTTATTCTTCCTTTTTTGGCACAAAAGGCTTTGTAAGGGAATACGCCGCACCCGAAGCAATAACCGACACAACAGCGAATATTATAACGATTACCGCCATATCCAATACCGATGAAAGCCCCATAACCACATACGCCGCAATTCGAAGCACTAAAGCCGCAAGAAGCCATATTTTTCGGTTTTCACAGCGAAGCACACGGTAGAAAATAAAAGCAACGGCGGTTTCCAACACAAACAGGAAAAGCATTATCAGCAAATCATAGAAAAGTGCCAAAGGCGTGGCGTCAATCACCTGATTTACATTTCCTTCAAAAATCACTGAAACTTTTGCCTCGGGATTTTTCATATACAAAACGGCAATAACCGAATTCACCACCGACGGCAATGCATAACCGATAAGGAACAAGCAGGAGGAAAAGCCCACCCCGGTCATAAGCCCAACGCCGTTGTCGCTTTCCTTTTTAACAACCGCCTTAAACCAGATAAGATAACCCAGAGCAATGCACAGCGTTTCGAAAATGATATGTACGCTTCCCCGTGCAACAGCGCTTTCCATATTCTCAAAAACATCTGTAAATACTTCAAAATAGGTGGACACAACCGCATAAATAAGGCAGTAGAAAATAAAATACACCGCGGCGCCGTCAAAGAAATTTCTGAGCTTTCCCGAAAACCTTGTTTTAACAAAAACAACGGCGGCGACAGGCACCAGCAAAGCCGCCAAGGCTCTTAAAATATAAAGAATTAAAGTAGAAGTCAATTTTTTGCACCTCCGTTAAAATACAAAAGAATTATACATCCTGAAAGCTAAAAAGTCAATTGCCCTGACGACGCCTGAACGCAAGAGGAGAAATACCATAGCTTCGGCGAAAAATCACCGAAAAATAATCGGTGTCGTAAAATCCGCAGGAAATGGCTATATCCCTGACGCTTCGGCTTGTTTCAGCGAGTAGTCTGCAAGCCTGTTCAAGGCGTTTGCGGCGTATTACCGCCGCCACACCCTCGCCCGTAAACCTCAAAAACAAATGCTGTAAATAGGAAAGGCTGATATGACAGCGCTTTGCAACGCTCTCAGGTGTTATATCCTCGAAATAGTGCTTTTCAATATGGTCCATTGCCATAAGCACGTATCTCTGCTTTTCATCGGGCTTCTGAGCGCCTCCGCTTGTTTTTACAAGAGGATTCTTTTTCGCCAGCTCCTCAATAATTTCGGCGGCAGGTAAAAGGTAGCCGCAAAGTCTTTCCTCCTCTTCACTGCTTCTCTCACGAAGAGAAGCTTCACGAAGTGCAATAAAATCATCAAGCGGAATTCCCGTTCGGCGCGAGAGAATTTCGGTCATTTTAAAACTTTGCGGCGCAATAAATCCCGCGGCACAAAGGGTCGCTACATGCACCTCTCCTGCA
>JAZOAA010000122.1:0-5200 GCA_045595265.1 Eubacteriales bacterium | reverse complement strand
AGCTGGCTGTCGGTAGACTTATCAAAGCGTAGTATATTTAGAATTTTGCCAAATCTTGATATAAATTTCGACGGCTTCTTCGGCGCTCCGAAATCAAGCTTTTCTCCCTCCGCGGTGAAAGCCACAACGGCATAAGGATATTCCTCCATCTCCTCCGCGAGCGACTCTAAGGCTGCCAGCTCCTTTTCGTTCATAGAAGAGAAATCTGCGTGATGCCATTCTATAAGCTTATAATCGCTCATCATCGGCGGCGACTTGATATCCTCGGATATAGCGGCAAAATCAACCTCTTCTCCATCGTACACCGCGCTGTTAAAGACGGCAAAGGTCGGGTCGATATTCAATGCCTCGCGCAGCGTGCCGAAATAATGTCTTATCAGATATTCTTCCTCACCCGCAAAGATGTATACACCTCCGAGCTGCCCGCCCTTCAGCCTTAATTTGAATTCGTTGATATCCATATTTTCATTCTCGCGCGGCGCTCGGCACCGCCTATTTTCATATTATAATATAAATCAATGTTTCCGCCGCACTCGGAAAGTGAAGCTCTGATTTTTTTGGTAAATATCTCCGCGTCAAAGCTGTACGGCGGTATCTTATATACCGATACGTCCTTCGTTCCTTCCTTAAACGTCATATTGCTCTCGATAGAGCCGTAGCGCTTTACCGTAACGGTGCCGTTTTCATATTTCAGCTCGGTCGTAACCTGCTGGTCATCGTTCTTTTCGGCATAAGTAAGGAGATAATTCTCCTCTCCGTATATATGAAAATATCCTACGCACACGCTCTCTGTTTTTTCCTCATCGGAGCAAGAAAGCCCCGCGGTATCAAGGCTTTCTATAACGGACGAAACCTTCACACAAACTTCTTTAACTGTCACGGCACACACCTCCCTTTGAAAAAAGACAAAAACGGAAGATTATCCACCGTTTTTGTCAATACTCTTATTTTTTTGCCTTTTTCTTCATTGAATATTCGCTGATAGGATTTACGTACTCTCTCCAGCTGAAGCTGCCCGCGTCAAGAGCCTGCACGAGAACCTCCGCGGTTGCGATATTGGTAGCCAGGGGAATGTTATAAACGTCGCAAAGGCGCAGAAGATTAAGCTCAGACTCGTACTGAGTCTTTGCCGGGTCGGTGCTTCTGAAGCAAAATACGAGGTCTATCTCGTTATACGACACCCTTGCGGTTATCTGCTCCGTGCCACCAACGCTTCCGGGAAGGAAGGTCTCAATCTCAAGACCCGTCGCATCCGAAATATACTTTCCGGTAGTATGCGTCGCACAAAGGTGATGGCGCGATAAAATGTTACAGTAGGCGATACAAAACTGAGCCATAAGCTCTTTTTTATTGTCGTCGGCGATGATTGCGATATACATGGGTTTAATCCATCCTCCTTTTAACGCATAAATATGGACTATATTATATCACGGTTTTATTTGTTTGTCAATTGAAATATTCGCAAAATACTTAATTTATATTTTTTTCATAAAAAAATTGACAAAAAAATATCTTTTTCCTATTGTAAAATGACGAAATGTGTAGTATAATTATGCTTGCAAAAACAAAAGATATTGTTTTTTAGTTTCTCTGTTTCGGAAGGAAATACACGCAATGAAGCAATTTAAGAAGATAGGTGTTCTTACATCAGGAGGCGACGCGCCCGGAATGAACGCGGCAGTAAGAGCCGTAGTGCGCACAGCGATAGCGCGCGGAGTTGAGGTTTACGGCATTTACCGCGGTTATTCGGGACTTATAGACAAGGACGTTCGTCCTCTCGGCTTAAGAGACGTATCTAACATAGTAAATAAAGGCGGAACGTTCCTTTACTCCGACCGCTGTCTTGAATTTAAGACCGAGGAAGGAATGGCGAAGGCTGTCGCTACCTGCCGTGAGCTTGGCATCGACGGTATAGTTGCTATTGGAGGCGACGGAACCTTCAGAGGCGCAACCGACCTTACCGCGCACGGCGTACCCTGTATAGGCATTCCCGCAACTATTGATAACGACATCACATCAACCGATACGACCATCGGCTTTGATACCGCTATGAACACGGTAATCGAGCTTGTAGATAAGTTACGCGATACCTGTGAGTCACACGCAAGATGTAACGTGGTTGAGGTTATGGGACGCGGTGCCGGCGACATAGCTCTTCACACAGCTATCGCATCGGGCGCATCTGCCGTAGTAGTTCCCGAGTTCCCCCACGACGACCTCTCTATTTGTAAGAGAATTAAAAAAGCCCGCGAAATCGGCAAGCGTAATTTCATCATTATCGTTTCCGAGGGCGTTGGCAGCGAGTACGGACCCGCTCTTGCGAAGAAAATCCAGGAGGAGTCCGGTGTTGAAACAAAATTTGCGCGCCTTGCTCACATTGTAAGAGGCGGAAATCCCACCCTTGCAGACCGTGTCGTTGCATCTAAGATGGGCGTTTTTGCCGTTGAAGCTCTTCTGCGCGGAGAGTCCAACCTCGTTATCTGCGAGAAGCACGGCGAGATAGGAACTGTTGATATCAATTACGCTCTTAAGCTTGACAGAATGTATAAGGGTACTCTTAAGGACGGCGACCTCGACCCCTTCACCGAGGAGCAGATCCAGTCTATGAAGAACGAAATTGAGGAAAGAAAGCGCGGACTTCTCGCTCTCTACACTGTTGAAAATAAAATCAATCTTTAATTATAATGAGGGGCTGTCTCAAATGCAAAATTTAAGACAGCCCCTTCTGTTTTATTCAGCCCTCCATGAGCTGCTCAAAGCACTCGTAACCCTCGTTTGATTCAAATCTTATACCGAGAATCTTTATAAACCTCGAATAATCGTAATTATAGGTTGACAGAGGTCTGCCGTAAGCATTATCCGTCTGAGCAGCTACGAGTATATCCTCTCCGTCAAACCCAACGACAAGCAGAGTGTGGTAATATCCCTCGTCGTTTCTTGCAAGCTGAATAACGTCACCTAT
Organism: Eubacteriales bacterium; assembly: GCA_045595265.1. GTDB lineage: Bacteria > Bacillota > Clostridia > Oscillospirales > CAG-272 > UBA1740. The sequence continues at coordinate 2,238 of JAZOAA010000122.1, read as the reverse complement.
CTCCAGCTCGTCGTCACTCGCGACTCTGCCGTACGGACCTACGCCCGCGTTTTCTATAATAAAATTATAAAAATACTCCACTCCGGTCCACGAGGGCGAGCGATCGTCAAGAGATATAAAATACCACCCGAACGTCGGCTTGTAGTTCATCACACAGCCCCCGGCATATATGCACTGGGATACGAAGTTCGTGCAGTTGCCGCCTATTCCGGCAAAGCTTGAAAAATTCGAATTTTGCGAAAATGCATATTTTCTGGCATAAGCCACAGCGTTTTCTCTGATATATGGTTTTGTCGCAAGCATAATTGTCACCGTACACTTTCTACGCGTATTTTACTTTAATATTTTACGCAAATTTGAGCTATTTTGTGAAAAAATATCTTGCATTTTAACCTTTGTGGGTGTATAATAACCTTGTTAATTTATTTTTATAATATTCGGAGGAATTTTTATGGACTCAAACAAAAGACCGGAAACAATGCAGCGCATTACCACAAAAGAGCTTGCATATGCTTTTATCGACGAGCAGGTTGCCGAGATAAGAAAAGCCGTCGGTGATAAAAAGGTGCTTCTCGCGCTTTCCGGCGGAGTTGACTCCTCTGTTGTTGCGGCGCTTCTCATCAAGGCTATCGGGAAGCAGCTTATCTGCGTACACGTAAATCACGGTCTTATGCGTAAGGGCGAGAGCGAGGCCGTCGTAGACATTTTCGGAAAAACGCTTGATGCAAACCTCATATATATTGATGCGACAGACCGTTTCCTTAATCTCCTCGCCGGTGTGTCCGACCCCGAGAAAAAGAGAAAAATTATTGGAAAAGAGTTTATAGAAGTATTTGCCGACGAGGCAAGAAAGCTTGATGACGTTACATTCCTTGCGCAAGGTACTATATATCCCGACATTCTCGAGTCGATTAAGCAGGCAGAGGGTAAGAAGGCGGTTAAATCCCACCACAACGTTGGCGGTCTGCCCGAGGATTTGAAGTTTGAGCTTGTCGAGCCTGTAAAGCTTCTCTATAAGGACGAGGTAAGAGTTGTCGGCGAGGCGCTCGGTCTGCCTCACGCAATGGTTTACCGCCAGCCCTTCCCCGGTCCCGGTCTTGGTGTAAGATGCCTCGGCGCTATTACACGCGACAGACTCGAGGCACTGCGTGAGGCTGATGCAATCCTCAGAGATGAATTTGACAAGTGCGGTCTTGCCGAGAAGGTATGGCAGTACTTCGTAATTATCCCCGATATCAAGTCCGTCGGCGTAAAGGACGACTCTCGCTTTGAGGGCTGGCCCGCAATCATCCGCGCCGTAAATACAAAGGACGCTATGACCGCATCTATCGAAGAGATACCCTACACTGTCCTTCATAAAATAGTTGCAAGAATTACCGCAGAGGTAGACGGAATTAACCGTGTTCTCTACGATCTCACGCCCAAGCCCACCGGCACAATCGAATGGGAGTGACATTTTACAATTAGCACCGCAGGAAAAACAAAACCTGCGGTGCTTTTTATTCTTGACAATCTATATGTTTTGTGCTAAAATAATTTTGCGGCACATTTGAATAATCACCTTATCAAGGGAGTACTATATGTAAAAAACGTACTCTCTCCCCTTGTTATAGGTGAAAATGTGTCGCAGCATCGAGGGAGGCGTTTTTTGTGCGCCTGCTTTGGTCGGCGCACTTTTTGTTTTTTGGAGGGATTTATGCCAACGTATATTATGACCTCGGCTCTCGGTATATTAATATCAATAATCGGCGTTATCAACATGACGGGAAACATATCCACAATTCACCGATATCACAGACATCGCGTAACGGAAGAGAATCGAAGGCCGTTTGGTAAGCTGGTTGGGATAGGAACACTGATAATCGGCATTTCTCTGGTTGTTTTTGGTGTGCTATATTTTATATTTGAAAAAACACAGACGTTTTGGCTTATTAATTTAGCTACGACAGAGCTTTTGGTTTGCTTTGCTGTCGGCTTGGCTATCAGCTTTTTTGCAATGATAAAATATAATAAAGGAATTTTTTGACTTAGATAAGAGGTTCAAAAGGAGGCAGACACATTGGTACTTGAACTTAAAAACATTGACAAATCCTTTGGTGAAAAGCAGGTTCTCAAGGGAGTTTCCTTCAAGGCGGAGGGCGGAAAGGCCTTCGGACTTTTAGGAAGAAACGGCGCAGGTAAAACTACGACGATACGTATTTTGATGAACGTTTTTTCTCAAAATTCGGGTGAGGTGCT
>JAZOAA010000121.1:0-14433 GCA_045595265.1 Eubacteriales bacterium | reverse complement strand
AAAAGGTGCTTGCTATTGTCCCTTCGTAACATCCTCAGATGTCTCTTACGATGAGTTTAGTGGTGTAGACAATGATCGTCAGAAGATGGATATTTACTTTCCGGAAAAGAAAGACTTTCCCGTATTCCTATATTTCCACGGTGGCGGATTTGTAAAATGCTCAAAGGACGGCCATGATATGGTTGCGAAATATTTTACCGACAGAGGCATAGCCTTCTGTGCGGCAAATTATAGAATGTACCCCTCTGCTCATTACCCGGACTTCATCTGGGATGGCGCAACGGCAATAGCATGGCTCAAAAAGAAACTCCCTGATATGGGTGGCAATGGTAAAATATTTGTAGGCGGTACGTCTGCAGGCGGATATCTCTCAATGATGCTCTGCTTCGACAGACGTTATCTTAGACTCTACGATATGAAACCCACTGATATTACAGCCTTTATACACGATGCGGGGCAGCCTACTACACACTTCAATGTAATGCGTGAGCGCGGATTTGATAGGAAACGGGTTGCCATCGACGATGCGGCACCTATTTACTACATTGGAGACTCAGAAAGTTATCCTCCTATGCTCTTTACTGAGGCATCACACGACTTAAGAAACCGCAAAGAACAAACCGATTTACTCTTCTCCACCCTACTCCACTTTGGATACAGCTTGGACAACATCGAACGTTATACCTTCTCAGACTCCACCCATTCATCCTATGTTAAACAACTTGATGAAGATGGAGAGTCAAGATTTGGAAAAGTTGTTTATCCGTTTATAAAAAAATATTTATAATTCACAAAAAAAATCACCTATAGTTTGAAAAGGTGAAAAACAAAAACAGAATCGAGGATATATGAAAATGGCAAAAACTGTTCAAGATGTTTTGGCTCTCATTAAGGAAGAGGGCATTAAAATGGTGGACTTCAAGATGGTGGACATTAACGGTCAGTACCGTCACGTTACCATTCCCGCAGACAATTTCTCCGAGGAGGTTATGCACAGCGGTATCGGCTTTGACGCTTCAAACTACGGCTATGCCGTTGTCGAAAAGAGTGACATGGTCTTTATTCCCGACCCCGATACGGCTCTCGTTGACCCCTTCTGCGAAATTCCCACCCTTTCTATGACGGGTAATGCGATGATTATTGATTATCCCCAAAACCGCCCCCTGCCCCAGTATCCCAGAAACATTATTAAGGCTGCCGTTGACTATATGAAAGAGAGCGGTGTTGCTGACGAGATGAAGATTCTGCCCGAGTTTGAGTTTTACCTCTTTGATGAGATTGGCTGGGAGGTTGCAGGCAACTCTATCGGAGTTTCTATGGATGCAAAGCAGTCCTACTGGAACAGTGCGGTAGAGGGTAAGGGCGTTATTGTTCCCAAGCAGAAAAACTACCATATTGCAAAGCCCTTTGATATCTCTTACGAGTGCAGAAGCGAAATGTGTCTGCATATGCTCAACGCAGGTATTGAGATAAACTATCATCACCCCGAGGTTGCGGCATCGGGTCAGTTTGAGATAGAGCCTCAGCTTGGCGAGGTTGTACACATGGCAGATGCCACAATGATGATAAAATACATCATTCACAACACTGCCTTGAAGTACGGCAAGAGCGCAACCTTTATGCCAAAGCCTATTTACGGCGAGGCAGGAAGCGGTATGCACGTGCATATGCTTCTCTTCAAGAACGGCGAGCCTGTGTTCTCCGATGACAACGGCTATGCTCACCTCTCCGAGACCGGACACTACTTTATGGGCGGACTTCTTAAGCACATTGCATCTCTTTGCGCTATTACCAACCCCTCGACAAACTCCTTCAAGCGTCTTGTGCCTGGATTTGAGGCTCCTGTAACTATCGGTTACGCTACCTCGAACCGTTCGGCTGTTATTCGTATTCCCGCTTATGCAAAGAGCCCCGACAAGCGCCGCTTTGAGCTTCGTAACCCCGACGCGACCTGTAACCCCTATTTCTGCTATGCGGCAATTCTTATGGCAGGTCTTGACGGTGTTAAGAACAAGATTGACCCTCACAAGGAGGGCTGGGGTCCTTACGACTTTAACCTCTTCCACCTTCCCGAGGAGGAAAAGGCAAAGCTCAAAGGACTTCCCGCATCTCTGCCCGAGGCTCTCGATGCTCTTGAGGCAGACCACGATTATCTCACCGCAGGCGGTGTATTCCCCGAGGAGCTTCTCAATAACTTTATCAAGGCTAAGAGAGCAGAATGCTCCGAGCTTTCAAAGATTCCTCACCCTGCGGAGTTTGATAAGTATTACAATTTGTAATGCTTGAGTAGGTCAAATTTAATTCTCCGTACTAATGATATGCACCTCCAAAAGCATTTAACTTTTGGAGGTGCATATCATTTATGGGCTAAAGAGGAGGAAAAAGGGGAAAATCAGCTTGTGAGTTTATTTTGTGCAAGCTGATTTGATTTTTATTTTATTTCTTTTACATTTTCCGTTATTAGCTCATCTCCCATATGACCTGTAATATTCACATTTTTTAGAGTGAGCGTGCCGATGTTTTTTGCATACATTCCCATTCGGCATTTAGGTTCAAGAAAGCTTTGCATAGCAGGAAGTCCGGGCTTTGCATCCTCTGCAAAATCGAAGCTTATGTTATCGAGCGTTACGGATTTTATTGGCATTTCGGGAAGTCCGTCACAGAAAATTGCTGCAATCTGACATCTTTCGCAATTCATATTACGAAAAACAAAATTTCCGAGATACGGAGTTCTCTCATCCACGGGAAGCATCTCTCTCGACCAGACGTACTCGCTCTCTCTATCCGGATCACAGCAGTTGTAATACATATTTATCACTATCGGAGTACCTACACCGAACATTTTAATGTTTTCAAAAACCACTCCGTCTATAATGCAGTCTTTGCCTCTGCCTCGACGTGTTTTTATTCTTAATCCCCTATCAGTTTCTTTAAATACGCATTTGCTAACGGTTAGATTTGTGACACCGCCCGATATTTCGCTGCCGAGTGTTACTGCGCCGTGACCTCTTTCCATATAGCAGTTTCTTACGGTGTGACTGTTTGCCGGCTTTTTATATTTTCTTCCGAGATCAATTTTACCGGATTTTATAGCAATACAATCGTCCCCAACGCTTAAACGGCAGCCTATAATATCTACCCTGTCACAAGCTTCGGGGTCAATAGCATCCGTGTTTGGGCTATCATCGGGTGCCTGTACTTTAACATCTAAAAAATCTATATTGCTTGAAAAATACGGATGCAGATGCCACGATGCAGAATTTTTGACGGTTATACCGTGAATATGAACGTTATCGCATCGGTTAAAGAACATAAGGCGGGGACGCGCATATTCAAAATTATAAATATCATCCCACCATCCGGCAGCTCGTGCATTTCCGTCTACAGTTCCTCTTCCTACTATTGTTATATCTTCCGCATATTCGGAAAAGATTAGTGCCTGGTGCATCGGAACAGCATTGCCTTCCCAAGTACCTATATGCACAGATTCACCGTTCTTTATGTCGTATATTTCACCGGGAAGCTTAGGATACCCGGTTTTATCTGCTATTCCAAGAATTGTAGCACCTTCAGCAAGCTCAATAGTAATGTGACTCTTCAAGTTTATAGGCGAAACAACATATGTTCCACTTGGAAAATAAAGTCTCCCTCCTTTAGGAAGACAATTTACAGCACTTTGACAAGCAATACTGTCGTCCGTTACACCATTGCCTACGGCTCCGAAATCTTTTACACTAATAGCCACCGTCTCATCGAGTGTTTTGAAGTTAAGGCGCTCATCACTATCCTTAATTGACAGATTATATTCGGTATTAGGCTCTAAGTCAAACAATGAAAAAACGTTTGTATTGCCGTGAAAACACTCTCTGCCGTTAATAAGAACGGTATATTCTTTTTCGCAATAATATGCACAGTCGTTTTGCCACTCAAAGCAAGCAGAGGTTGAAGAAACAAAAATGCAATTTATCATAATCGCTCCGTTATTTTTTTTATAGTTTATCACAGTCTACAGCATTTGTCAATGACAATTTCCGATCGCTAGTAATACTATACAGCATTTTTTGAATATGATTCAACGTGTTTTTTCTTTGTTTAGAGAGACAAATATTTTTTACCGCTTAATGAACTAATCTGTAATAATTTAATTGCAAAAACTTGACTTTCACCCCCAATTATGCTACAATTAATGTGCTCGATGCGAGTTGCCAATCAGCTCTCGTTTGAAAAGCTTTGGGGTGCGTTTTCGTACTACGATTTTGCCTGAAATATCTTGACCGGCAATCTTTGACCCTAACCGAAAATCGGACTGTGCGGACACAACGGAACGATTGTTCAAATTAGGCTAAAACGCTCGGAATATACTGAATATTTGCAACCTAAAGTTTACATTTATCGCTCGAGGGTCGCTTGGGGTGGTAGAGGCCGCAAGTTCAAGTCTTGTCACTCAGACCAAAAACGGGGATGTGTCCGACGTTACGGACTGCCCCGTTTTTTCTTTGCTTTTCGCCCGAAATCTCGTGTTTTCTCGCATTTTTGGGCGGTTTTTCACCCCAACGCATCAGCAAAACCTGACCACATCAAACCTCCAAAAAGCCTTTTGACCACATGTTTGACCCATTCGCTGACCACATGGGGATTTTCGAGACTTTTATGTGAAAAAATCGAAACAAAATGGGCTTGTTCTTCCCTGCTTCGAGGGTTGAACAAGCCTATTTGTTGCCTTTGACAATATGTTTGACCACTTGCGGAGATTTGTGTTGTTTTTCCTCATCGTTTTCTTCAGACTTCGGAGGCAATTCGAAGGTATTTTCTTCTTTATCAATTGCACTATCCTTTTTAGGAAGAATACTCATATTTCTCCATCACTGTCATTTTTTCTTTTTGAATTTAAACTCACATAACTCTAACATTGCTTTCAAAATTATCCTTATGCTACCAATATTGTCCCTAAGAACAAAATACGTGTCTTCATTATCAAACTTCTCAACGAACTCAAACTTAACAAAATAATCCATAAGTAGAGTCGCCTGACTTTCGGAACAATCAAACATACTTTGTACAATTTTGTTTTTTATAATTTGTTGTTGCTTAAGTTCTTTTTCGAAATCCATAAGAAGATCTATGACATTTGTGTTTTTAACAAAGAATGCGTTAAATTCTTCATCAATTTCTTTTTGATTATATATGTAATCGTATAGAAATTCAAACACGCGTCCAAGCAATCCCAAGTCCAATGATTTTTTCTGAATAGGCTTAAAGAAAGAATTGATATCACATTTCAAGCACTCTGCCAATTTCGGCAAATAATCGATGGAAGGAAGTGCCTCGCCTTTTTCCCACTTTGAAACCGACTGGGGAGACACCATCAAGAAGTCTGCTACCTGTTTTTGGGAGAGCCCTTGCTGCAATCTTATATTTCTCAAGTTTTTGCTAAACATAATTTCTTTACCTCCGTTTGATTACAGCATTATTATACCGCAAATTCATACTTGCGTCAATGACCGGTTAATATAGACAACTCTCAACCAGTGGTTGATTTACGTCAACACTCCACCACGACCTTAATGACTCCGTCGCGTTTATTTTCAAACAGTTCATACGCCTCGTCGATCTTCGAGAGCGGATAGGTATGCGTGATCAGCGGCTCGGTGTCAAGCTTGCCCTCGGCAATGAGTTTGAGCGTTTCTTCGCAATCGCAGCCGTCAACGCCGCCGGTCTTGAAGGTCAGATTCTTGCCGTACATATCGGGAAGAGGCAGAGTCTGCGCCTTGTCGTAAAGTGCCACCACCGTGACGATCGCATTCGGGCGCGCGCACTGCCACGCAAGCTCGAAGGTACTCTCTGCCCCAGCTACCTCAAGCACGACATCCGCACCGCCGTGATCGCTATTCTCACGAACAAAATCAAGGCATTCTTCAGGCGTAACCGTCAGCACGTTGGGATAGTGCTCATTCACGAACTTGATGCGATTCTCATCCTTCTCGCACACGATGATGCGCTTAGGATTCTTTAGCATCACGCAAAGGAGCGTACAAATTCCCGTGGGGCCTGCTCCGATGATGAGAACAGTATCGTCATCACGAATCTCGGAGATCTTCGCCGCCCAATATCCCGTGGCAAGAACGTCGCCCACGAGCAGGGCTTGTCTGTCGGTCACAGTATCGGGAATCTTGTTCAGTCCTTGATCCGCAAAGGGCACGCGAACGTACTCGGCTTGTCCGCCATCAATGCGGCAACCAAGAGCCCAACCGCCATTCTTGTCGGTGCAGTTGTTGACAAAGCCACGATTGCAAAAGAAGCACTCACCGCAGAAGGTTTCCACATTGACCGTGACTCTGTCGCCAGGCTTTACGTGAGTGACCGCAGAGCCGACTTCTTCCACGATTCCGACCATCTCGTGACCGACCGTGATTCCTTCCACTGCCCTCGGTACACTTCCGTGTTTAATATGTAAATCGCTCGAACAGATGCTCGCCAAAGTCACCTTGACAATTGCATCCCTCTCGTGTTGTATAGTGGGCTTGGGTTTCTCAACCAAGCCAAATTTTCCTTTTGATATATATGTGTAGGTAAGCATATTATCTCACTTTCCCCAAAAAGGGCATCTCTTGCCGATGCATTGATTGTTCTGTGCGGAATGGGTGCATTTGATCTTGCCAAGTTCCATTTCCACGTCGAGATAAACCTTGGCAAATTCCACCGCTTTTACGATGGCAAGGTAGGAATCGCGCTTACAGCAACGAGGACCACCAATTTCACCGATTGCACCAAGGGCAGAGGATGTCATTTTGTTCGAAAGCCCCCATGCCTCATTTGCAAGAGGAGTCGAGCCTGTGACGATGGACACAAACATTCCTGCGCTCACACCCGCACCGCACGCTCCCCAGAAGCCGCAAGCACCGCCGGGCACTTTCTTTCCTCTCGCTTGCATCTCGGAAAGCGCGGATGCAAGGTCAATGTTACCGCCTGCGTTCTTATATGCCGTAAGGAGTGCTGAACCGACCATGACGTGATGCTCTGGGCCGTGCATATGGCAGAAAGGCAGAGCCATCAGTTTTTTAATGATGACGATGGGATTTTTGGACTTCTCTGCAAGACACACGCCTATGATGCTGTCCATTCCCTGCGTATGGCACTCGTTGCATATGTAGTGGCCATTCTCACAGACCGTCTTACTGTTCTCTTTTTTGCGACAGACGGCACATTCCATCATCTCGTCATTTTCTAAATATTTCAGCGGCGCACCGCAAATCAAGCATTCGTCTTTCATATTGAGATCCTCTTTCTTTTTGCAATTAAAATTCAAGCCGCTGATTTATTCGCCTGTAACAATTTCGCCCTTCCAATCGAGGATACCGCCAAACTCCACGATGTTGGTATAACCGAGCTTGACCAGCTTTTCGGATGCCTCTTTACTGCGACGACCGCTGCGGCAATATACCATGATAAGCTGATTCTTATCGGGCAGTTCGGGAATATCAGACGTGCCAATCGTTTCGTTTGGAACGTTTATAGCCTTCGGGATATGCCCCGCGGCAAACTCATCGGGACGGCGCGCGTCAAGGATAATATATCCAGTCTCCTCTGCCATCATTTTCACCGCCTCGTCCATACTGATCTGACGGTAGGTGTTGGTTTTATTATTGCTTGTACCCGCACAGCTTGTCAGCATAAGCGCGGATAATATTATCGGCATTAGTTTTTTCATTATCTTTCTCCTTGTGCTTTTGAGCAGTGTAATTCACATAGATATTATACCACAAAACACCCGTACTTTCAATATCCTTCCGCAAACTGTAGGCGGCAGATTTCTCTGCCGCCTCTTCTTTGATTACAGTGATAAAATATTTTTACCGCTATGCTATGCCCAGTTCTGCTTTCATTTCTATTATAAGTGATTCCAGTTTTGCTTCGCACTCTGATTCCGTGGGGGCGTAGACGTTCCTTGAGATTCGCTTTCCGTTGACTGTCGGGGTGTATCTGCCCTGCCAACAGTTCTTGCTGAGTTGCTTGACGTAGCCTTTTCCCGGCTTACGCTTCTTACCTTTGTACGGTTCGAAGGCGGGTACCGTTGGCTTTTCGGGCTTGCCGCGGTCAACGTCATAGGCTTCCACGGATTCGGGCGCTCCCATAGCCGAGCTTAGCGTTTTGTCTATGGTTCTCGCTGCACTTTTCATGCCCTCGTCCGTGATGTGGGAATACACGTTTAAGGTTGTTTCCACCGATTCATGCCCTATTACGCTTGCCAGAGTCTTTATGTCCATGCCGTATCTCAGCGACTGAGTTGCGAATGTGTGCCTCAAAGCATGGAACGACACGTGTTTGCACTGCGCTCTCTCGAGGATCTTCTCGAGGCTTTTTCGGCATGCCGTTGGATCTCTCGGAACGTCCTCGTCCTTGACAGGCGATGGGAAGAGCCACTTTGAGTTTACCCTCTGCTTATACTCACGCAACACCTCTACAAGGGGTTCGGGGAGAACGAGCGTTCTGTTAGCTGCTTTGGTCTTTGGTGTAGTTATATGCAAAGTTTTGTTAGCATATCGCACCTGTTTGCACACTTTTAACTCTCGTTTCTTGAAGTCTATGTCATCCCATTGAAGAGCCAACAGCTCACCTCTTCTGAGTCCTGTTGAGATGTCAAGGAGGAACATTTCATAGAATCCGTCTTCCCTTGCCTGGATGAGAAGTCTCTGCATTTCCTCGGGTGTCAGCACCTCAATTTCGGTGTTCTTTTTCGGAGGAAGCGTGCAGTGATCGCCCGGATTTTTTCTTATGAGTCCTTCGTTTTTAGCCTTTTCAAGAGCCGCCCGACAATGCGCGTGAATGCTCCTTATAGTGGAGTTTGCGATGCCGTCACCGTAGATCTCTTCATGGGTAAGTCTGCCGTTCTTTTTGAGGTGTGCGTAGAACTTGTCCAGTGTTCCGCTTGTCATTTTGCTCAGCGGGATTTTGCCTATCTTCGGAATAATCTGCTTGTATATTCTCGCTTCGTAGGTGGCTTGTGTATGCTCTTTGAGGGTGGACTTCATGTAGTTCTGATACCAAACATCCATCCACGCACCGAACTCCATATCCGACGATACCGCTTCCTTTTCCGAGCCGATTTTCGCTTTCAAGGCGGTCAGTTTTTTCTCGCATTCGGCTCTGGTTTTACCGAGAACGTTCTTAGTTTTCGGGAGTCCTTTTACGTCATAACCGATGACTATTCTGCCTTCCCATCTGCCGTCCTTTCGCTCTCTTACAGTGCCATCGCCCGATTTTCTTTTCTTATCCTTGCTCATATTTTTCCTCCATTTCTGTCTCCGAAAGCTCCCAAGGCTTCAGCTCCTTTCCGAAGGTGTCGGTTATAAAATTGCTGACGATACCCGCCGCACGCTTTTGCATATCGGTGGTCACGTGGGTGTATGCATCCAGTGTAAAGCTGGGCTTTGTGTGACCGAGGAGTCCCGCAAGTGTTCTCGGATCGATTCCGCTTGCCGCTGCGTGGGTTGCAAATGTGTGTCTAAGATCGTGGAATCTCATGTCGGGAAGATCCGCTTCTGCGAGAATATCCTTCAGCTTTGTGTATGCGCTGCCGGGGTCGATCGGCATTGTAGGGTCGAGAGATTTGTGGAATATCCACTCGGAAAAGGAGCTCTTTTTTCGCTCCGCAAGCATCTCCTTTACGCTGGCGGGGAGCACGATTTTTCGGTTTCCCTCGTTGGTTTTCGTCTCGCCTGCATAGAGCTTGCCGCCCTCGTATCTAATGGTTCTTTGCACGTGAAGGATTCCGCTTTTCTCATCGATATCCGACCACTTGAGCCCGCAGATCTCGCCTCGCCTAAGCCCTGTTAAGAGCTCCATAAAGAAGAAGTCACGCCACTGAATATCGCCCTCGACCGTCTTCATAAATTTCTCGATCTGTGACTCAACGAGCACCGTTTTTTCGGTCTTTTCTAGCCGAGGAATCGTAGTTCCATCGGTAGGATTTACAGGTATCAATCCCTCTCGCACAGCAGCCTCAAGAGCCTCGTGGAGCATCATATGTACAGAGCGAACCATTGTATTTGAAAGCTCTTTACCATTCTTCTCCGTGACGTTGATCCTACCCTCCTGCTTCAGCAAAATGTACATTCTTTGGATGTCATTACTCGTTATTTGCGTGAGCCTTTTTTTGCCGAGATAAGGTTTGATATAACCTTCGGAATATCGCTTGTAACCCGTCATAGTTGACTCGCGGATGATTCCTCTTTTGTGCTCATCGAGCCATTTATCCAGCCACTCGGAAAGTGTCATAAGACTTTCCTCGGTGAGATTCATTCCAGCGTAGTATTCTCTCGCCTTTGTGAATTTTGAGTACATTTCCTTTTGCGTTTTTCCAAACACGGATTTGTACATTGGCTTGCCGTCTTGCTTGTGTCCGATGACGATTCTGCCTTCCCAACGTCCGTCGCTTCTCTTTCTGATCGAGCCGTCACCGTTTGGTCTTCTGCTCATTTATTCACCGTCCTTTTCAGAAAATTGTCTTTAGAATTCTTACCGTGTATCTGCTGTTTTTAGTTGTCAATACGAGTGTATCTTCGTCGGCAAAACTCAGCGTTCCGATACCGGTTTTGATCCAGTTTTGGGCTTTGTCATAGAGTAGTGCGAAGTGACTTCCGGGCTCACACCGCTCGCTTTCATACAGCTCTATTATCCCTAAAAATTTTTCGTACTTCTTTCGCCAAGACCACTCGTCATAGTCTTTTTCGGAGTTGATTTTCTCTACCGACAGTATCATGCCTATTCCTACTTTGATTAATTTCGCCATGGTTTCCTCCTGTGTTTTTTACCACAACAATACCACAGAGATCAGAAAATATCCAGCGAATCCCGAATAGTTATCAATTTGTTATCAATTAGAACACAACCGCTGCAAAAGCGTTTTTCAAAGCGCCGTTTTTTTGCTTGATTTTGCTGATGTTTTTGCAGGCCAAAGCACCAACCATAGCGTTTTTTCAAAAAAATAGCGTCATTTTTTCCTCGTCAAAAAAATGCCGAAATAGGACCTCTTTGTTTTCAATTTGCCCCGTGACCCACGCTCCGACCCGCGAAAAAAGCTTGATAAAACTACAAAATTCTCGTTTCAGACCCCCAAATCTGTCCACACGGTGTGTTTGTGACCCACAGTTGTCGTTTTTTGACAATGCCGAAAAACCCTTGCGCGGTCGGCTCTGCCGTCCGCTGTGAGACGGGAAAAGGAGGTCTTTGACCCCTTCCCTTTCTCCTGCTTTATTTTCGACCCTACGAGAACTGGGGTATCAGCGCCACCTCTCCTTGCTTTGTTCCGGGTTCCCACTCTTCCACGGATGTCTCAAAAACTGCTCACAATCGTTTTTCTTGCTTTGGCGTGTTCACATCCGTGCCGAGCCTCTGAACCTCTCACACGTTGCGAATTTTCGGCTTAGCTTTCGTTTTGCCCTCTCCTCTTTTTGAATAGTTTTTATCCTTTTTTGATAGCATTATACTTTATTCTACACGCAAAATTGCGGGAAAACTGTCGAGAGTTTTTTTATTTCCGCTCACCTGTGGTTTGTCTCACCGAAACCGATTGAGAATCTTCCCTGAAAATCCACAGGAACCACTCTCGTTTTTTCTTTGTTTAGTGACACAAAAAATCTTGCCCGCGTACCAAAAAAAGAAGAGGACGGGCTGTTTTTCTCCCATCCTCAGTGAGTTATTCCTTCGTTAATGTTTCGATTGCAATCCGCATCCCGAGCCTGAACGCATATGCGAATATCGCCTCTTCTGCGTAGCTCGCATACTCGCTCCAACAGTCATCAAACTTCACGAAAATTTCCTTCTGCTCATCGGTCATCGTCTTCAACAAATCATCGTGATGCCGTGACATATACTCTATGAGTTTTTTCATCTCAGGCGAGTTGTTTCGGCTGTCATCCTGAGGAATTATGTTGCCGTACCAGAGCTCTTTTATCATGCTTGTCATCAGTTTTTCCTTTCCTCAATTGCTCTTTCAATGAGAATCAACAAATGCTCCCACGCATCTCTTAACCAGCCCTCAGGAATCTCAGCGATAGACGGAAATTTCAGTATGTGGTGCTTCATGTACTGCAGTGTAACCGCGTCAACATACCTCACGAAAATCATCACGCATTCCAGTATTTCATACGCACAGGACGGACTGCAAATCTCCGCATCTTCCATCGCGCTGAGCAGAACAATCCCCAGCTCACGCTCTACCGGATATGCGTCATCAATGATTTTTTCCACAGCAGAAACGGTGACCGCATCCCCGAACTCTTCGTCGGAAATACAGTCACCGTTCATTTGTATTTTGTTGATTGCGATCAGCGTTTGGCGAATGAATTCTTGCTCAAACCACGCCCTTCCGCCATCGGTACACGAGTCAATCTGCGCCCGTTTTGCCTTCTCATATACCGCGTTTTTTATGTGATATTTTTCCCCGCAGTATAGGTCTTCGATTTTGATTTTTTCCATTGTGTGTTACCTCCTTGTTTTTGGTAACACACACAATACCACAACCGAGCTGAAAAGTCCAGCTGTTTTGCGAAAGTTTTTCTGACTTTTTTGAAGAAATTACGTTTTAGCCAAGCTGTTTTCTTTATAAAGCTACCCCTAATGTCACAAAATACTTCTGTTAAAGCATCAAAGTTTATGAAATAACAACCGCATAGTTAAAGCTATTGATTCAATTACGAACCAAGGCCTTTTGTTTCACTATAATATATAAGCAATGCTCTTGCTATTCTTCGCATCTGTATGTTTCCATAAGCATATTAATTTGATGCTTAAAACAGATTGGTTGTTTTTTAAAATGGGTTGTATGTACTTGCAGGGTCTTTAGGTACGGCATCCACAACTACTACCGTTGCAGGCGACATGCCTTTTGCTATCATTTCATCGCGCTTAATTTGCACGCTTTTTATTCTGGAGCTACAACTTCCGGTATCTACCAAAACAAAAATTTTCTTATCCGTTTCTTCTGCTTTAGCGTATTCTTCGATCTGAACTTCCAATCCATGTTCACACTGCTGATTAGAGGTAAGCTTTACCTCGATAACGGTTTTATCGTTTCCTCGACTAATTTTAAAGTCAACATATCCTCTGCCACTGTCGGTTTCCGGTATGAAATCCCAATTGAATTTCTTGCAAAACATCTGTCCCACTGCATAAATCAATGTCTGCACAAGCTTCTCTGACGGTTTTGCACTCTTGCCGTTAATAACTGAAGAGCCTCGGTGAAACTCTACCCAGTGCTTAAAATTCTCGATAATATCCATTGATGCACTGTAAGAATCGGTGCAAGTGCTATCCGGCAAAGTATATGTATCCGTCAAATAATTCGCCACATATTCTGGATTTCGGAATCTATTGAAATCTGGGGCTGCAAAATCCTGGTAAGCTTTTATTACACGCTGTAGCTTTTCGGGTTGCTTGAAGACCTGCTCTCGCAAATGTTTTTTGCGTTCCGGAGTTGAGAGCGTTCCCCACGTGTCTCCGATTTCTTCGTTGACCTCTGCTCGTATTGCATCATTTTCAGAGCACACCCTATCGATGTCATCCCAACATCTTGCGATAGGTAGTTCACTCAGTATGCACTCGGGCAACAAAAGCAACCATCTTTTCTTATATGGATTAGCTACAAGTCCATCTCTAAAAACAAATTCGGGATGTGTTTCCTTATTAATACCGAGTTCTTCAAGAACACGTTTTGTATAGGCGACTATATCCTCATAGATGATACGAGCAATCATATCGCTCAATCTGTCGGGACCTACGTTATCTTCGAAAAGACTCACAAGATGGAATATTTCTGGATTTTCGCTTCCGCTTTGAATGATTTCGTAGGCATCGCTAATAATTTGTGCTCTTAGCTTCGGACCAAACCCCGCACCGTATCTTCCCGACGAAAACCCTAAATTAATTCCGTTAACCTCGGGAAAATAAAACTTTTTGTAAGCAGTGTTATAAAGTTTGCTTCCAGGATATGATCCTTTCAACAGCAGTCCGATTTCTCTAAAGAAAGCATTGATCTTTTCATAAGATTGAGAGAACTCAGGAACACCGCATTCTTTAAGACGCTTGATGTTTATGAAAAACGAACTATCCTCGTCAAGAAAAACATCAAAAACTCCTATTTCCTCCAACGTTTCTTTTGGTATATTAAATTTTGATGAAAATAAGACCGCTATTTTACTCACCTCATTTCTTTGACAATCTTTAGTCTTTTGAATAGCAAAGCAATTTCGGGCTAAATGTTCTGCACCGCTCCGCCGCTGAAGCTTTTAGTGTGCGTTTTCATTTTAAGTATTTGGAGCTACGCTTCATTGCTCTAATCTATTTTTTGATAATATTTCTTCCAACTTTTTTAGTGATGGCAAGGTGATTTTTTCACTGTAATGGATTCCATCGTACGTAGGATGAAGCACAGGA
>JAZOAA010000120.1:0-15357 GCA_045595265.1 Eubacteriales bacterium | reverse complement strand
GGTTTGCTTTGCTGTCGGCTTGGCTATCAGCTTTTTTGCAATGATAAAATATAATAAAGGAATTTTTTGACTTAGATAAAAGGTTCAAAAGGAGGCAGACACATTGGTACTTGAACTAAAAAATATTGACAAATCCTTTGGTGAAAAGCAGGTTCTCAAGGGAGTTTCCTTCAAGGCAGAGGGCGGAAAGGCCTTCGGACTTCTGGGAAGAAACGGCGCAGGTAAAACTACGACGATACGTATTTTGATGAACGTTTTTTCTCAAAATTCGGGTGAGGTGCTTCTCGACGGAGAGCCTATCGACTATAACAAGATAGGCTTCGGCTATCTTCCCGAGGAGCGCGGTCTTTATCCCAAAAAAACGATAATAGACCAGCTTGTATATTTTGCGGAGCTTAAGGGAATGAGCACAAAGGACGCGGTATGCGCTGTCGATTACTGGCTTGAGAGGCTGGGAATGAGCGAATACAGAGGCAAGCGCCTTGACACACTCTCAAAGGGAAATCAGCAAAAGATACAGCTTGTAACAGCGCTGGCGCACGACCCGCATATAATCATTCTCGACGAGCCTTTCTCGGGACTTGACCCGGTAAACGCAATGCTTCTTAAAGACGTGGTAAAGGAGCAGATAGCGAAAGGAAAGATCGTTCTGTTCTCCAGCCACCAGATGAGCTACATCGAGGAGTTTTGCGACAGTATCGCAATAATAAATGCAGGAAAAGTGGCGATATGCGGAGACCTTCACGACATCAAGAGAAATTACGTGCGCGACAAGCTTGTTGTCAGCTCTACGGAGCAGGAGAAAATAAAGGCAGACTTTGGCGACGCTTGCGCAGAGCGAGAGGACGGCTCGCTGATTATCCGCCTTGATTCACCGAGCGAAAAGCAAGCGGTTATGGCACGGCTTGCGTCGGGCTACGATATTGACGAGGTAAAAGTATTTGAGCCGTCGCTGAACGACATATTCGTAGAATATGCCGGCGATCAGATATAAGGAGGGCGACATGAAGCAATTTGGTAAAATTCTTAAATTTGAACTGTACGGATACCTTAAAAACAAGGTTTTCGTTGGTATAACGGTATTTCTCGTAGCGGCAATCGCCGTAGTAATGTTCCTCCCGAATATCATATCGGCATTTTCTTCCGACGACAGTACAGACATTGCGCCCGACAGCAGCGTTGAGGTAGAAGAAGGCGAGCTTCCGATAATGCTCGTTTGGGCAGAGAATAGCGAGCTGTCTAATCTTATTCAGCAATATTTTGAAGTGTCGTTTATGGATTACAGCGTAACGGTGGCAGACGGCACGCTCGATGACGTAAAGGCGATGATAAGCTCAGGAGATGCGGAGTGCGCATTCGTTATGAGCAGCGAAAGCTCCTATACTTATTACGTAAACAACCTCTCTATGTACGATATGAACACCGAAATCGCCGACACGGTGCTGCAAGAGGTGTACCGCATGAACGCTATGGTGCAGGGCGGAATGTCACCGGAGGAGGCGGGAGCAATTCTTTCGGTACAGATAGAAAGCAGCGTTGAAACTCTAGGTAAGGATCAGATGGAAAACTTCTTCTACACCTACATTATGATCTTTGCGCTGTATATGGTCATTCTTCTTTACGGACAAATGGTTGCCACAAACGTAGCAACCGAAAAAAGCTCCAGAGCCATGGAGCTTCTCGTCACAAGCGCCAAGCCGACGAGCATGATGTTCGGCAAGGTGCTGGCATCCTGCATTGCGGGATTTGTTCAGCTCGTTTTGGTATTCGGGTCGGCTATCCTATTTTATAATATAAACAAGGAAGCTCTCGCAAACCCAATAGTTGCCTCTATATTCAACATACCGATAGACCTCTTTATTTATATGATAATATTCTTCGTTCTCGGCTTCCTCATCTATGCATTTATGTTTGGCGCGGTTGGCTCTACGGCATCAAAGCTTGAGGATATAAACACGTCGGTAATGCCGATAACCTTCTTGTTTATCATAGCGTTTATGGTGGTTATGTTCTCTATGAGCTCAGGCTCGATAGACAACACGGCAATGCTCATCTGCTCCTACATTCCGTTCACCTCTCCGATGGCGATGTTTACGAGAATTGCAATGAGTACTGTCGAGTGGTATGAGATAGTGATTTCTATCGCTATTCTTATCGGCTCTACCGTCGGTATCGGCGTTCTTTCCGCAAGGATATACCGAGTTGGCGTTCTGCTTTACGGTATGCCTCCGAAGTTCTCGGCAATTATCCGAACTGTGCTTAAAAACAAGTAATTAAACAATACGAAAAAACACGCAGACCTCTTAAATCTGCGTGTTTTTATATAAATATGACAACTTTTATTTACAAATATCCTTAATTACCTCACCCGCGATGATAAGTCCCATAACCGACGGAACAAACGAAAGACTGCCGGGAGCGCGCTTTCCGTCACACTTTTCTGCATCTGTATCAGCAACTGTTTCGGTTGGCATCTCCTTTGAATAAACGACCTTGAGATGCTCAATTCCCTTCTTCCTTAGCGCTACTCTGACCGCCCTTGCAAGCGGGCAAACCGTGGTTTTTGATATATCCTCAACCTCAAAGCGCGTAGGGTCGAGCTTCTTTCCCGCGCCCATTGCGGAAATTATCTGACAGCCTGCCGCCTTTGTAAGAGCGATAAGCGCGACCTTTGACGCAAGACTGTCTATCGCATCAACGACGTAATCGTATGCCGAAAAGTCGAAAATCTGTGCGTTTTCCTCGCTGAAAAATACGTTATGCACTGTGACCTTCGCCTGTGGATTTATATCTAAAATTCTATCGCGCATAACCTCGGTCTTGTATCTTCCGACGGTGCTGTGAAGCGCTATTATCTGACGGTTTATATTAGAGAGCGACACGGTGTCCGAGTCTATAAGATGTATCTCGCCAACACCCGCCCGGGCAAGCGCCTCAGCGCAATATCCGCCAACGCCCCCAACGCCAAAGATGGCAACCCTAGAGCCTTCAAGCTTATTTACGGCCTCCTCGCCTAATACCATCGCAGTCCTTATATTTTCCTCGCGCATACGCACCTCCTGTTTTTTCTTAACTAATTATATATCTTTTTACCGAGGTTGTCAATAGCAAAAGCGAGCCGTATTTCAGGCTCGCTTTTGCTATTGCGCGACTATCTTTCCGCCATTAACCTTGAGATATTGTCCATCTGATACAGTAATGTATGTACTTGTGCCAACTTCAATGTTATCGTTGCTAATTATGCTATTAAATGTATGATTGGAATTGCTTGATACTTCAATATAACAGCTGTTAGTGGCAACGATTTTATATTCTCCCGCAGGAATATCCTTTCCTACTTTGTACATTCCCTCACCGTAAGAACCGTCAGAATTTGCTTTTTGTGGTTCTATTTTTTTGGCAAGAGCAAATTTTCCACCATTAACAGTAAGGTATTCTCCATCTCGTACCGTGATATACGTGTGAGTAGAAAAGTTATCGTTAGCAATTATACTATCCAATGTTCCTCTGCTATCTGATGATGTTTCTATGTAACAATTGTGAGATGTACATTTAACAAAATATTCTCCTGCTTCTATATCGTCACCCACCTTGTATGTTCCTGATGTTTTCCAAATATTTTCGGACAAGCCGCCGTTTCCGGATAAAAAAGAACCGGCTCCCCCATCGCCACTGTTAGAATCGTTAGAGCCGCCAGAAATAATCGCAATAGCTAAAACACCTATTATTATCCAAAACCACCACTTCTTATATATAGCTGTCTTGGTAGACCGTACTTTGCTTGTGTTTTTTTCCTGTTCTTGCATAGTTTGCAAATTTTCGTTGTTTTCCATAATAATTACCTTTCTTTTTATTCACTTGTCCTATCATAAGACAAGTTTTAGTTGGAAATAGTATATCATATAAAATGTCCTATGTCAAGACAAAAGGAGAATTTTATATGGCGAGAATTATAGACGGTGAAAAAACAAATATGGTCGGTGAGCGGGTAAGATATTACAGGAAACTGCGCAAAATGAGCCAACGTCAGCTTTCTATTAGACTGGAGCTTATGGGGGTGTATGTATGTCGCGGTTCGATTTCCAGAATTGAGGACGCCTCGAGAACGGTTACAGATATAGAGCTTTTTGCCATTTCTAAAGTTCTCGGAGTTTCTATAAACGATTTATTTGCTAACGCGGAAAATTAATTTTAATAAAAAGGGCGCCTTAACATTTCCCTTGACTCCTGCTGTCAAAAATGATATACTATAAAAAAACACCTAAAACAAAAAGGAACAAGTATAAAAATGAGACTAGAGCTTGTGGCGACCTGTCTTTTCGGACTTGAGAAGCTTCTCGGCGAGGAGATAGAGGCGCTCGGTTACGAGAAAATTTCGACAATTGACGGAAGAGTCACCTTTGTCGGTGACGAAGAGGCTGTTGCGCTTTCTAATATATTTTTGCGCTTTGCGGAGAGGGTTTTCATTAAGGTTGGCGCATTTCACGCAGAGAGCTTCGAGGAGCTTTTCGAGGGTACGAGGGCTTTACCCTGGTCTGATTTTATAGGCAAGGACGACGCCTTTCCCGTCAAGGGACACGCGATAAAATCTGCGCTTCATTCCATTCCCGACTGTCAGTCAATCGTTAAGAAGGCGGTGGTGCGTTCCATGAGCGCTCACTACGGAATTGAGCATTTTGAGGAGACGGGCGCGAAGTATCAGATAGAGTTCTTTATCCTTAACAACGAGGCAACACTTATGATAGATACCTCGGGAGTTGCTCTCCACAAGCGAGGATACAGAAAGGATTCGCTCGGCGCTCCCATACGCGAGACGTTGGCTGCGGCAATTGCGGCAACCTCGCGCCCAAGAGAAAACGTGCTTCTCTGGGACCCCATGTGCGGCAGCGGTACTATCGCCATCGAGGCTGCAATGATGATGAAAAAAATCGCCCCCGGAAAAGCCAGGCACTTTGCGGCAGAGGATTTTGCATTTATTGATAAATCCATCTGGAAAAACGCAAGAGAAGAGGCGGTTGATGGCGAAATAAAAACGGATTTTGAAGTCTATGCCTCGGATATTGACTCTGCGGCGGTAGATTTGGCAACAAAAAACGTCCGTCTTGCAGGAGTTGACGATACGGTAAAGGTCTTTTTAATGGATGCGCGAAAGATTAGCGCGCCCGGTAGACGCGCAACAATCGTAACCAATCCCCCTTACGGCGAAAGACTCGGTACTCTGCGCGAGGCAGAGGCGCTTTACCGAGATATCGGTGTGCATTTTCGTTCTCTTTCTCCGTGGCAGGTTTACGTAATAACCTCTCACCCCTCCTTTGAAAAATTCTACGGCAAAAGAGCCGACAAGGTAAGAAAATTATACAACGGTATGCTGCCCTGCTACCTTTATCAGTACTTTAAGAATGAAAGGAAAGAAAAATGAGAAAAATCAAGGTTGAAAAGCTTACTAAAGATGCATTTGCGCCATATGGCGAATATTATGCTATGGATAATCCCACTGGGTATGCGCTTTGCGGAGAATTACACCGCTTTTTCCCCGACAGAGTAACTACATATTCCTCGGGCAAGCTCTCCTTCTCTCCTATTATGGTTAAAAAACCGGAGAAAATGGAGATTAAGCAGGCGGAGTATCACACCACAACCGCAGAGCTTATCCTTCCGTTAAACGATGACATGATTCTCCACGTTGCAGAGCCGTCGGCGGGTGTGCCTATCCCCGAGTATACCAAGGCATTTCTCGTACCTAAAAACACTCTTGTTAAAATGAACGCGTGCGTCTGGCACCTAGCTCCCCTTCCCGTAAACGAAAACGAGCTGTGCGCGATGATAGTTCTGCCGGAATGTACGTATATAAATGATTGCACCGTCGTAGACCTCACGCCCGACGAGCAGTTCTTGATTGAAATATAAAAAGCAAAAACGGCATCCTTGACGCGTTGTTCGTCCGGTGTGCCGTTTTTATTTTACTCGCCGATAATAGAGCGAAGCTCCCTTTCGGTTACTTCATTATTATAAGTTGAGTATCTGATATGAAGAATATCGCCTTCCTCAATCACTGTGCCGCCATGCTCGTTAATCTCGGAAAACTCTTCTCCCGCCCGCTTTACAGACAGGACGAAAAGATTTGCCGGCCAAAACACGTCACGCACCTGCTTTCCTATGGCAAAAGAGCCTGCCTTGACAGTTACGCGGGTATCTATAACAGTTTTTTCACTATTCGGGTACAGCTTTTCTATTTTATTGTCTATAACGCTGTCGTTTATCGACTTTGCCCTGAACAGCTCTACTATTATAAAGGCAACCGCCGCGCTAACTATTACGTAGAGTATATTTTCGCCAAGTGACAATGCCTCAACCGAAAAGATTATTGCCGTTAAGGGCATATTCATCATTCCCGAAATACAGGCGACTATTCCCAGTGTCAGAATAACGGTGAAGTATTCTTCCGAAAGTCCGAGCGCCATAAGTCCTTTTGCCACAAGAGCAGAAAACAGCGCTCCGATACTGAGAAGCGGAATAAATATACCGCCCGTCATGCCGGCTGTGTTTGCGGACAAGGTAAGAGTAGCTCTTGCGAGAAGTAAAAGGAAAATCATATATGCGGCGCCCCCGCCCTCAAAGAGCGAGATTATCAGCTCGTGTCCGGTAGATATAAAATCAGAAGATACAACTCCGAGGGCAAGCGTCAGCGCTAAAACCGCAAAAATTTTATATCTGTGACCGATTTTTTTAAGTCTTTTGCGGAAAAAGACGCTTATAATACGGTAATAACGCAGAAAGAGAACCGAGAACAAGCCAACAGCGCACCCGATAAGCAGCGGCAGCCACAAATCCTTTACAGACAGTGTCAGGTGTGCAAGTGCAGGAAAAAGAGCAGCGCTCACGTCTAGCACGGGAGATAATAGCTCTCCCACGAGAGCCGCCGTAGAAACCGACACCGCAGAAACTATCAACAGCATAGGACTTATTCTCTGGTGCGACTCCTCAAGAACGAACATCATTCCCGACACGGGCGCTCCCGTAGCAACGGCAAAGCCCGCCGATGCGCCTCCGGACATAGAATATCTGCTCCATACGCCGTGCTTTTTTGAAATAGGCTTTGACAGTCCCTTTCCGATAGCTGTACCAATCTGTACCGACGGACCCTCGTTTCCTAAAGGAACACCCGTGAAGAACGTCACAAGAGATAACGCTATCGTTCCGATAAGGCTCCTTAACCAATGAAACGAGAACACTCCACGCAAAATGCCTATGGAGTTAGGGATTCCGCCTCCTGCAAGATCAGGCGCCTTTTTATAAATCATGGACAATGCCACACAAATCAAAAACAAAACGCCTAACGCAAGAGGTATAAGGTACGGATACATACCCAGTAAGTGATAGACCGCCTCTGACGCGCCAATAACGTATTTCGCCAAAAGCTTATATATAAGAACGATGACAGCAGTTGCTCCTCCGCCCGCCACTCCGAAAACGCATGCAGGAAAAACGAGGTTTACAAAATAATTAAGATATTGGTTTTTACTTTTCATAAGACAATTGAGATTAAAATAAAAAAGATAACCTTTCGTGAAAATTCAAACATAAAGATTGTACCACAGAATTTTCAAAAATCAAGAGGTTATCAATTTTTTATTTATATTACAAGTAATTTAATCGAAATTTAGGTGCAAGAACCTTTTGCACTTCGCGCAACAAGGCTCTGCATTAACTTGATGCTCCACCAAATAAAACAAAAAGCCACCCATTCGGGTGGCGTTTTGCTTGGTTTGGTATGATTTAATAAAATAAATTTAATCATATGTTATCTCATAAATAGACAACTTTCCAATTATCAAACGATTCTCTACTCCCCAAAAATCAAAATATAGGCTTTTCGCTGTAACATCTTCAACTCCGCTATGAGAGAATGAAAATTCCATAGTATATGAATCGTATGTCTTTGACTTTAGAAATTGATAATAATCGTTTGAAATAGCAGATCCGCTTGAAATAATATCAAATCTTTCGCCTTTAACATGATAGTATCTAGGCCAGGTGTATGTTGAATCTACCCATTTCATATTTAACTGCACAGAGTTGTTCTTCATTTCTGCAATAGAAACGTTTTCAAGTTTAATTAAGTACTTGGTGTTCGAGTTAAGATTCACTTCTGATAAGTCCCAACGCAAACCGCAGCAATTTGTGCCTTCTTTTAAATCAAAGGTTATTTTTCCATTTGTTGTAATCATAGTAGAGCCGAATGCGTAAAAACTTTCAACAGTTGACTTATTAGCCGTGACTATATGTCTTAAAACAGGAGAGTTGCTTTTGTTAATATTTTGTAGGGTGTAAGCAGTGATTTTGGTAAAGGAGACGGATTTTACATTGTTAATAATATCCTTTTCAATTCTGATAGCTAGCTCCGGATTATAAGATGGATTACTAAGTGTCATCAAGGTATCAAAAGAGTGTATCGCTTTTCCGTCTTTATCTAATAGAGTTCCTTCAATTTCAATTTTTGTTACAGTATAGTCTGAAACGAAATTAAAAAATATGGCTTGTTTGCCGTCTTGAATTACATTTCCTGTGGTAAAACCGGTAAAACTTATATTATTTACTGGAATTTCTCTAAAAATTTCTTTAGGGGTTTCATTGACACCGCATGAAATCAACGAAAAAAGAATAAACACCGATAAGGCAATCAGTATTAGGAGTTTTTTCATAGTTTTTCCTTTCCCCAAAAAACGAATTATGAGCTAGAGCATAAAAATCAAAAAAATATATTTATACTGTGATTATATCACTTCGCGACAATTTTTTCAAGTGTTACAGGTAACTTAATACTGATTGTGCGTTTTAACCCGAATAGGTCGGTTGTGAAAAACATAGCGAGAAGGATTCGGACTGTGAAGAGTCCAGTGGACTCTTCAGGACAAAGCGCTTTCCGCAGGAATGGCGTGTCCTTCCCCGGTGCCGTACTGGGTAGCAGCATATTTGCTTTGCGTTTACATACAATTGAATATCCCCTATGAAAAACCAAAGCCCCGAGGCGTTAACCTCGGGGTTGTCTGGAGCTGCTACCCGGATTCGGACCGGGGACCTCATCCTTACCAAGGATGTGCTCTACCAGCTGAGCCATAGCAGCAATTCACACAAGGATATTTCCTCGTGACGCAGATTATTATAACAAATATTTTTATGTTTGTCAATACATTTTTGAAAAATAATTATAAAAACTATTGACAAACCAATTTTTTTTTGCTAGAATATATAAGCGCAAGTTTGGAGCATTAGCTCAGTTGGTTAGAGCTACCGGCTCATAACCGGTCGGTCCAAGGTTCGAGTCCTTGATGCTCCACCAAGCAAAACGCCACCCGAATGGGTGGCTTTTTGTTTTGTTTGGTGGAGCATCAAGTAAATGCAGAGCCTTGTTGCACGAAGTGCAAAAGGTTCGCATTCTCGGCGCAGAGCGCGTAGAGCTTGCTCTTAAGCATCAAGCCAAAGAATATTGACGCAAAGCGGCAAAATCCTTGATCAAAAGCCACCCTGCTGGGTGGCTTTTTGTTTTACTTGGCGGAGCATCAAGCTTGCTTGTAAGCAGCGAGTGCGGGTATCTTCGTATTGCGAATACCCGGGTTTGCTCCAAACATATTTTCATCTGTTTTTTAAGGGTTCTGCCAAATTAGGCAGAACCCTTTTTTAGTGATACTCATAAAACAAATCATTCGGGGTACATTCCAATATATCACAAATATTCTTCAATGTATCGAATTTTATTCCCTTTGTTTGATTGTTTACTATCTTGTTAAAATTCTGATAGCTCAGACCTAGCTGTATATATAGCCAATATTTTGTTTTCCCTTTTTCCTTAAGTATATCTAAAATCCTAAGCTTCATAACACACCTCTACATTATATAATGTTTCAATTATATATTAAAAAAATACTTGACAAATAGACATTTAGAGTATATAATGTATACATTAGATATATTTTGTCGATATCTAAATAAATCAAGAGGAGAAATTATGAAAAACAAATCAGCATTTTGGCAAATTATGTTACTGATAGTCTTGGCATTTATTTGTATAGCTATGACTCTCGCCATCGCTTTTCTGGCTGGCTCTGTAGAGGTATCAATGTTTGATTTTAGTAATCTAAACATCGCAAACATGATCCCCGTGTTTATTTTTGGCGGACTTGCGACCGCCTTTATAATGATCATCGCTCTGCTCATTACATCCAGATCACTGTTCTATAAGGTAAAAGCATTCCTAGAAGAAGCAAACGAAGAAAATACTAAAAAATAATAACATTTGGAGGAAAACTTAAAAATGAAATGTACGAATCACCCCGAGATTGAAGCAGACGGTATGTGCGTCTACTGCGGCAAACCTTTTTGCAAGGACTGTTTAATTGAGGTTAAGGGAAAATTCTATTGCAAGGATGACATTGGCAACGTTATCGACGATGCAAAAAGCTCAGGAGCACAGCCTGTCATCAACATAACGAACAGCAACGATAGCGTTAATACCAACACCAACAACATCGCTGCTTCATCCGGTATAGCAGCCTCGCAAAAAAGCAAAATGGTTGCGCTTATACTTTGCTGCTTAGGATTCTTCGGACTTGGAGGACTACACAGAATGTACGTCGGTAAGGTGGGAACAGGAATCTTACACCTCTTCACCTACGGAGTATTCATGCTCGGTACTATTTACGACCTTATCTGTATTCTTACAGGCGGCTTCAAGGACAGCTTTGGACGTCCTTTAGCATAAAAATAAAAACGGTTGTTTTTACCTTAAAAGTAATCACAACCGTTCTTTATTTTTTTATTTACACACGCTTTCCGCGTATCTTACAGTTTCCATAGCGTCGGCGGCGTATTTATCGGCGCCGATTTTTTGTGCGTATTCTTCGGTAAGTACGGCTCCGCCGACAACAATTTTGCAGTTTGGAGACGTGTTCTTTACAAGTGCCACCGTTTTTTCCATAGCGGGAACGGTAGTTGTCATAAGAGCAGAAAGGCCGAGAAGCTGTGCTTTTTCATTTTTGACCGCTTCTGCTACCTTTTCGGGCGGTACGTCCTTGCCAAGATCGGTGACCTTGAAGCCGTAGTTTTCAAGCAGGAGCTTTACTATATTTTTTCCTATATCGTGAATGTCGCCGTGTACCGTTGCGATAACCACAGAGCCAACCTTCACGTCACGCTCTCCCTCACTTACCATAAACGACTTTATGCACTCAAAGGCGCATTTTGCCGCCTCGGCACTCATCAGCAGCTGTGGAAGATATACCGTCTTTTTCTCAAAGCCAATGCCCACGGTATTAAGCGCGGGGATTATCTCACCGTTCACGATATCAAGAGGCTTCGTGCTTTTAAGAAGATTTCGGGTTATCTCTGCCGCCTTTTCCTTAAATCCCTTCATTATCGCGTGCTGAAGCTCGGACGCCGTTTCATTTGCGTTATTGCCCGTAGCGGCAGAAGCTACGGCTTCGCTGACTGTAAATTTTGGTGCGTTTTCGATATACTCCGAGCACATTTCGTCAAGTCCCGAGAGAGCCTTATACGCATAATACACCTTCATCATCTCTGATGAATAGGGGTTCATTATAGCCGCCGACAGTCCTCTGTCAAGCGCTAATGCGAAGAAGGTGCTGTTGACCGTATCCCTGTTCGGTAATCCGAACGAAACGTTTGATACACCGAGAGACGTCTTGCATCCAAGCTCCCTAGAAATTATTTCAAGAGAATCAAGCGTGACTTTCGCAGCGTTTGTGTCAGCGCTGATAGTCATGGCAAGAGTATCGAATATTATATCCTTTTTAGAAATACCGTAGCGCTCTGCCTCGAGAAGTATTTTTCGCGCAATCTCTGCTCTGCCCTCCGCGGTAGAGGGTATGCCGCCCTCGTCAAGAGTAAGAGCGACTACGACACCGCCGTATTTTTTAACAAGCGGAAATACTGCCACCATGCTCTCGGCTTTGCCGTTTACGGAATTTATCATAGCTTTGCCGTTATAACGGCGAAGAGCCGCTTCCATAGCATCAACGTTAGACGTGTCAATCTGCAACGGCAGGTCGGTAACGGCCTGTATTTCCTTTATGCAAACTTGTAGCATCTCGCGCTCGTCTATCTCGGGCAAACCAACGTTTACGTCAAGGACGTGAACGCCACGCTCCTCTTGATTTGCCGCCTCGTTAAGAATATAATCAATATCCCTCTCGGCAAGCGCCTGCTTAAACCGCTTCTTTCCCGTCGGGTTTATTCTCTCTCCAATAAGCACGGGAGTGCTGCCGAACGTCACAGAATGAGTGTAAGAAGAGATAACCGTCAGGTTCTTATCCGTTAACGGTTTAGGACTTATCTCCTTTGTCCTTGCGGTAAGCGCTCTGATGTATTCGGGCGTAGTTCCGCAACATCCGCC
The DNA here is from genome assembly GCA_045595265.1 of Eubacteriales bacterium. Lineage (GTDB taxonomy): Bacteria > Bacillota > Clostridia > Oscillospirales > CAG-272 > UBA1740. The sequence goes on along the minus strand of JAZOAA010000120.1, from coordinate 2,948 downwards.
TACAACTCGGACGCCTTTATGCATTAAGGCTCTGATATCTTCTGCAAACTCTTCTGCCCCAACGTCAAATACCGTTCTGTCTCCGTCAATTCTCGGAAGTCCCGCGTTAGGCTTTAATACAACCGGTACGGAAGATACTTTAAGAAGCTCCTCCGCAACACCGAAAAGCTGCTTTGGTCCAAGGGAGCAATTCGCACCGACGGCGTCGGCGCCCATTCCCTCAAGCATTGCCGCCATGGCGGAGGGAGTCGCGCCCGTCACGAGCTTTCCGTCCTCGCCGTAAGCATTAGTCACTATTACCGGAAGAGATGAATTTTCCTTTGCGGCAAGGAGCGCCGCCTTCGTTTCATACGAGTCGTTCATGGTTTCGATTATGATTAAATCGACTCCGTATTTTACTCCAAGCCTTACGGTTTTTGCAAAAACCTCAACCGCAACCTCAAAATCAAGGTCGCCAAGAGGCGCTAACATTCTGCCCGTCGGACCTATATCAAGGGCGACGAATTTATTGCCGTTATCCGCCGAAATCTCTCTTGCCCTCTTTGCGTTATTTACTGCCGCCTTTACTATGGCATCAAGCTCACCGTCATCAAATTTCAATGAATTTGCACCAAAGGTGTTTGTGGAAACAACGTTTGAGCCGGCAAGAAAATATTCGGTGTGTATTTTTGTTATCTCATCGGGGTGAGTGAGGTTAAGCCTCTCGGGAAGCTCACCCGGTAAAAGACCTCTCGCTTGAAGAAGAGTTCCCATTCCGCCATCGAGATAGACGTTATTAGTCTTAAAAAATTCTCTGAAATTCATATTTTTTCCTTTTTAATTATTCCCGCGAATGCCGTAACCGATTTTGACGGCGACATCAGAAGGCTTTCATTAAGGGTAAGTCCTATATTTTTTTGGCAGTCTAAAAGCTTGAATATATCTCGCTGATGCTCTATTTTGAGGTCTGCGTACCCGGGGCTGAACCTTGGCTTTAGAGATACACCGCGCTCTTTTTCATATTCATCGCAAAAGGCGTCGCAAAGCGCCTCGACTCTCTCTGCTCCGATGGCTTGAAAAATCACAGACCTTGATGGTGAGAGCCTCGAATATTTCGCGATAAGTCTATCTATTTTCGTCCCCGATGTCGCGGCAAAAACAATTACTCTGTTACAGCCCGAAAGATTTTTTGCAAGAGCCAAAGAGCAGACCGAAAACGAGCCAAAGGCGCATGTTTCCCCATCTATTTTAACGTCAAGCTCGGCAAAGACAACTCGGCTTGCGAAAGCGCCGCCCGTCTCGCGTATACACGAGTCTATCTCTTCGCGTACATCCGCGTTTTCTTCTCTGCACCCTAAATATCTCAAAACCTCTCTTATGGAAATTTCGGGAAGCGAAACGCTCTTTATCTCCACGCCCTTCATTTGCCTAAAATATCCGAAAGATTATACATTATTCTCTCGGCAACGTCAGGCTTGTTCATAGAATACACGTGAACATGCGTTATACCGTTTGCGTAAAGGTCTATTATTTGGTCGGTAGCATAAGCGATACCTGCCTGCTTCATAGCCAGAGGGTCTTTTCCAAACTTGTCCACAATGCTCTTAAATCTCTCGGGCATAAATGAGCCGGAGAGGGTTATCGCTCTCTCAACCTGGTTTGCATTTGTTATGGGCATAACACCGGGAATAACGGGCACGGTTATGCCAAACTCGCGTATTTTGTAAAGAAAACTATACAAAAGGTTGTTATCAAAGAACATTTGCGTTGTCAGGAAGTCGCAGCCTGCATCAACCTTTTCCTTCAAATATCTTATGTCCTCAAGCCTATCGGCACTCTCTGGGTGTATCTCGGGATAACACGCGCCTCCGATACATAGGTCAGCTACCGACGCTTTAAGCTCGGCGACAAGCTCTGATGCGTGGCGGTAATCCCAGCCTGATCTGTCCAAGTCGCAAAGCTCCTTCGGGATATCGCCTCTTAGCGCCATAACGTTTTGTATCCCGGCATCCTTTATATCTCTTATTCTTTCACTCACGGTCTGTCTTGTTGAGGAAACACAGGTAAGATGAGCGATGCTGGGTACACCGTAGCGCTCCTTTATATTTTTTGCAATATCGAGAGTATATTTACTCGTTCCGCCGCCCGCCCCGTACGTAACGCTCATAAACGAGGGACGGAGGCTTGCTATTTTCTCGGTCGCGAGCTTAACGCTATCGTATCCGCTCTCCGTCTTTGGCGGAAAAACCTCAAAGGAAATCGAGAGGGATTGGTCTTTAAGTAAATCTTTAATCTTCATGTTTTTCTCCGATCGTAAGACTTGATTTGTCGTTTTTTATTCGGAATAATAAAGATATTATATCATATAAAATAAATGCAAGTCAAGCGTTTTGCCTATTTTGATAATAGGCGCAATGTGAGTTGTGCTTTGGTATTTGTTTTTTTATAAAATTGCAATTGACTTTATTCTCACTCGGTGATATAATAAATCCACATATAAAGGAAAGCTAAGGTTATAAAATGAACAAGAATTTCGGTTTTTCACATAAAGCAGGCATACTGATGCCGGTAAGCGCCCTGCCGTCAAAGTACGGTATCGGCTCTTTCGGTAAGGAGGCTTATAAATTTGTAGATTTTCTTTCTTCTTCCGGGCAGAAGTGCTGGCAGGTATTGCCCCTTAATCCCACGTCGTACGGTGACAGCCCCTATCAGTCGCCCGCATCATGCGCGGGAAATCCGTATTTTATAGACCCGGAAATTCTTTTTTCAGAAGGACTTTTGACAAAGGAAGAGCTCTCGGAAGCTAAAGACGAGGGAGAACGAGTTGATTACGGAAAGCTCTTTAACACGAGATACACGCTTTTGCGCAAGGCTTACAGCCGCTTTTCAAAATCTTCCGAATACCGCCGTTTCGTCAAGAAAAACGAGAAATGGCTAGAGGATTACGCGCTGTTCATGTCACTCAAGGT